>JBEKFN010000274.1:0-5975 GCA_050013295.1 Terriglobales bacterium | reverse complement strand
GCGCAGCAAGCCTCGACGAAGGCCGGATACAAACTCTGATGCACGTAGCAGCGTTCGACCGACAAGCAGGTCTGCCCCGCGTTCACGAAAGCTCCCCAGACGGCGCCGCTCGAGGCCACATCCACATCGGCATCTTCGAGCACCAGCATGGCGTCCTTGCCTCCCAGTTCCAGCACCACCGGAAGCAGGCGTTCGGCGGCAATCTGCGCGATTCGCCGGCCCGTCGTGACGCTTCCCGTGAAGACCAGTTTGTCGATTTCGCTTCCGACCAGCGCCGCCCCGGTGGCGCCTTCACCGGGAAGAACCTGGAAAATGTCGTCGGGAACTCCAGCCTCGCGCAGCAGCGTCTGTAGTTCGAGCGCAACCAGCGGCGTCAACTCGGAGGGCTTGAGCACGACGGCATTTCCCGCAACCAGGGCCGCCAGGGACTCAGTCGCCGGAATCGAGAAAGGATAATTCCATGGGGAGATAATCCCGACCACGCCATAGGGCTCGTGCAGAATGCGCCCCGACTTGGTTTTGACCGCAAGATTTCCGTGCGGCAGCTTTTCTTCGCGCAGGATCGTGAAGGCGTTGTCGATCAGGAATCGCGCCGCGTCGAGCACCACCAAAACTTCGGTGAGCAGCGCTTCCACCGCGGGCTTGCCTGCTTCCTGTGTGATGCGCCGCGCGACATCGATTTTGTGCGCGAGAAGAATCTGCTGAAAACGCCGCATCACCCGGACGCGATTGCGGATGCCCCAGGCGTTCCATTCCGGCTGTGCCGTGTGCGCGCGCGCGACCGCCGCGCGTACTTCGGTCGGACCGGCACTGTCCAGTTCGCCCAGAACTTCACCCGTCGCCGGGTTCACGGAAGCGATGCGAGAAACGGCGAATTCGACATTAGTGGCCATCTGCGAAGAAGTGTACTCGGGACGGAACCGACGCGCCAGAGGCTTATCCTGCTTGCGAATTGCCGGACTGTTGGTGTAGCGCGGACACTCTTGTCCGCGTGCTCGCACAGCAATCCCGCCGTCGGCGCGGACAGGAGTGTCCGCGCTACACTAGTATTCCACCGCAACCAGATACAACCCGCTGGCGGGCGCGGTCGGCCCGGCCGCAGTGCGTTCCCGAGCATCGAGGATGCGGCGAAAATCTTCCCGGCTCACCGTTCCCTTCCCCATCAGCAGGAATGTGCCGACCAGGTTCCGCACCATGTGATGAAGAAATCCGCTGCCGCGAACCGTGTAGATCAATTCTTCGCCTTCACGCGCCCAACTGGAAGAGAAAATCGTCCGGACGTTAGTGGTCCGAATGTTGCTCGTCCGAACATCTTCCCCGGCAGCCATCCGTTCCACCCGCTCCGGATCCACCGCCGCGAACGACGTGAAATCGTGCTCGTCCACAATCACGCTAGCCCCTGCCACCATCGCCGATTCCTCCAGCGGATAAGGGTAATGCCACACATAGCGCGCCAGAAACGGTGGGCAGATCGCTCCGCGGTGAATGCGATAGCGATAGGTCTTGGCGTGCGCCGACTTGCGCGCGTGAAACTCGGGCGCGGCCTCCGTCACTTCCAGCACCCGGATCGAAGCCGGCAGAATGTCGTTCAGCGCCCGCCTCCAGTTTTCGGGCGGAATTACCGACGCGGTCCGAAAACTCGCCACTTGGGCCAGTGCGTGCACGCCCGCATCGGTCCGGCCGGAACCTTGGGGCAGTACATTTTCCCCGCTCAACCGCCCAATGGCTGACGCCAGCGCGCCTTGCACCGTGGTCCGGCCGGGCTGCACCTGCCAACCGGCGAACTCGGCGCCGTCATAAGAAAGAATCAGTCTGAGATTGCGCACTTTCTTTTTCGAGTCCTAAGCTGCTGGAGCATCATCGTTCGCATCTGCAGGGTCTTACCGCCGCCGGATCCGGGAGTGCACCGGCTCGTCAGCTATACTATTTCACTTACGATCAATGAAAAAAGTTGCCTTTCTCAACGGTTAGGAAAAGATTACAAGGAACTCGTGCCTCTGGTTCTACGTATGAGCAGAGTGTGAGCAAAAGTGCGGACCACTACGTCCGTTCTCCTCGGGCCCTGATCGCTTGAGTTGATCAATGGATGTGATCAATGGAGATGATGCGAATGCAACGTTTTACAGTGTTGACTGCGTTTCAGCAGGCCGCCGCAGCCCTTTCCCTTGCCGCCGTCCTCCTTGCTGTAATCATGGTACCTGCCGGCTGGGCGCAAGATGCTTCGTCCGTGCCCAGTGCGCCGTCGGCGCAGATGCCGGCCCAACGGGCGGTATCGTCTTCGTCGCAGCCATTTGATGTGCAGGAGTACGCGAAACCGCGGTCGCATTTCCCCGATCCGATTGCTCCCTACACTGCGCGCCACCTCGAACAGCCGAACCTGGCCAACACGCCGCGCATCGACCAACTCATGCGCGACGGCAAACTCTACATCTCAATGAACGACGCCATCGCGCTGGCGCTCGAAAACAATCTCGATATCGCGATCGCCCGCTACAACCTGAACATAGCCGATACCGACGTCTGGCGCGCCAAATCCGGCGCCAGCACTCTCGGTGTCAACAACGGAGTTGTGCAAAACACACCAGGAGGCGGTGTGGGAGGACTCGGCACGCAGGTTGGCTCGGGTCAGGGCGGAACCTCGGTCGCGGCAGGCGGCGCTGGCACCGGATCGGGTGGCCTGGTCCAATCAACCTTCGGGAGCGGCCCGCTCATTACCAGCTTCGATCCCGTGCTCACGGGAACGCTCCAGTTTGACCGCCAGGAGATCAATTGCTCCAGCCCCTTTTGCGGCAGCAGCCAGAACACAACTACCGGCAATTTCGCCTACACCCAGGGATTTCAGTGGGGCACGAATTTATTGGTCGGCTTCAACAACAATCGGATAACTTCCAATAATTCGTTTAATTTACTGACTCCAGCCCTGAGTTCCAATTTCCAGTTTAAGTTGACGCAGCACCTGCTGCAGGGCTTCGGATTCGCCCCCAATACGCGCTTCATCCGGATTGCAAAGAACAATCGTGAGATCTCAGATGTCGCCTTCCGCCTGCAAATCACCTCCACCGTCGACCAGATCGAAAACATGTATTGGGACCTGGTGTACGCCTACGAGAACGTCAGAGTCCAGAAGGAGCAGCTGACTTTCGCTCAGAAGACCCTCTCTGACAATCAAAAGCAGGTGGAAATCGGAACCCTCGCGCCGATCGAGGTGGTCCGAGCCCAGAGCACGGTCGCAAGCAATCAGCAAACCCTGACCTTGGCACTGACCAATCTTGAGTTGCAGCAACTGCTCATGAAAAATGCGCTGAGCCGCACGCTCGTCGACCCGGCACTGGCCGATGCCGAAGTGATTCCTACCTCAACCATGGAATTGCCCGCGCAGGAACCGGTTGTCCCTACTCAGGACTTGGTGAACGATGCGCTCAGTCATCGTCCCGAACTCGCGGAACAGCGCATCAACCTTTCCAACACCGACATCAGCAATAAAGCAATCCGCAGCGCCCTATTGCCCACCGTGGATTTATTCGCATACTACGGTGGCAGCGGTTTGGGCGGGGTCGAGAATGGCAATTACATTTGTGGACCACATAACTACTCGGGGGACCCGTTGTGCGAGGGGGTACCCACGATTGTCTCGCCTGTTGGTTACGGGTCGACATTGAATCAACTGATCAATTCCACAGCTCCCGATAAGGGCGTCGGGCTGCAACTCACCGTCCCCATCCGCAACCGAGCCGCGCAGGCCATGCAGGTGCGCTCGGAGTTCGAATACCGGCAAGCCCAGTTGCGCATCCAGCAGATCGAGAACCAGGTGCGAATCGAGGTGCGCAATGCGCAGTTTGGTGTGCAGCAGAATCGCGCGAGCGTAGCGTCCGCCCAGGCCGCCGTGGATCTGGCGCGCCAGTCTCTCAACGCCGAACAAAAGAAGTACGCGCTCGGCGCATCCACCTCAACTCTCGTGCTACAGAACCAGGCGGCCATGACTCAGGCTGAGGTCACGCTCGTCTCCGCCAAGGCCCTGTACGAAAAGGCGGAAGTCGAACTGGATCGGGCCGTCGGCCTTCTGCTCGATCACGCCGGCATCCTGATCGCCGACGCGGAGCGGGGCCAGGTTACGCACGCGCCGAATATTCCGCACGTGGCGCCGCGGCCAGCCGACCAGCCACCGGCGAATCCTCAGCAGTAGCGAAAAACTCTACGATGGAGCGACGGCCGTCCCCGCCCGGCGTTTCCCTTTTGCGCCTGGCCGCCTCTCGCGTATTCTCTCTCCGTGAAGCTCTCGGTCATCGGCAATGGTAGCGTGGAGAAGGCTCGTGTGGGGAAGGGCGCCCTCGCCCGTCCATGCCGAGCGAAGCTCGGCAGGCTCTTGGCGGGCATCGGCAGGAGCCCGACGTGATCCTCTCCGTCGTAATCATCACGCACAACGAAGAGGCCAACATCGGACGCACGCTCGCCAGCGTGCAACCGCTGGTTGCCGACGGAAAAGGCGAGATCATCGTCGTCGACTCGGGCTCCGCCGACCGCACCGTGGAGATCGCAAAATCCTTCGGCGCAAGAGTCTTCATCGAAGAATGGAAGGGCTACGCCGCGCAGAAGAACTCAGCCATCGACAAGGCGGAGGGCAATTGGATTCTGAGTTTGGATGCGGATGAAGAGGTCAGCGCGGACTTAGCCGCGCACATCCAGCGCGCAGCCACCGACGATGACTATGGTCCCTTTGAGTGGGCCCTTGCCTCAGCGTTCACCACTAGATTCGAAGACCTCCGGTGCGATGTCGGTTCGTTGCCCTTGGCGTTCTGGATCACTAGAAAGAATTACTTTCTGGGACGATTGATCGAGCACGGAGGCTTTTATCCTGATCGCAAGCTTCGCCTCTTTGCGCGAGGTGGCCCTCGTTTCGACGAGAGTCGCACAGTACACGAAGACGCTCACACCAATCGCCAAACTGCAGTTGTGAAAACTGGTGCCCTCCTCCACCACTCCTACCCCACGCTCGCCGACTACATCGACCATATGAACCGCTACTCGTCTCTGGGCGCGGAGATGGCCGCCGCCAAGGGCCGCCGCGACTTCAGCTTGTTCAACATCGTCCTGCGCCCGCTCGCAACATTCATCTACAACTATTTTTTTCGCCTCGGATTTCTCGATGGCCGCGAAGGCCTGCTGCTGCACCTCTACCACTCCGTCTACGTATCGTGGAAATATGCGAAGGCCTGGGAACTGGCGCGCTCAAAAGAATCAACGTAGAGACGCGGCTTGCCGCGTCTCCGGCGCCTATCCCCGCAGCGTGAAGCGCATGATATCGAACTCCACCGCCACCGACCGCTGCGGAAACTTCGACTCCACATAAGCCTTCACGTCTCCGACCGAAGGAATCCCGTCCCGCCCCGTCAGTCCGCGCGCGTCGTCGAGCAGGATCATGTGCGAGTACGGGTGGCTCAAAATCATCTCCAGTTCCGCCGTTAACCGCTGCTGATCGCCCTGCTTGCCACCCCAGCCGTAGTAACCGGCGTCCAGCCAGAACAGTGCCGGGCCCGTCAATAATGCGAGCACCTCGGGCATAAACACGCGGCTGTCTCCGCAGAAAATTCGAACGTGCCCGTCGCGCGCGAATTTGCGTGTGGCTCGCTCCGCCAACGCAGGCACAAATTCGATGGAATAGACGCGGTCGAAACGGCTTTTCATCGCGGCGACCATCTCGCCGTAATAGGTTCCTGTCTCGACCAAAGTCCGCAGCCCAAATTTCTCGCCGTATTCGCGCACGACTTTCTGTTTCAACAGATGCGGAGATCGCGGCGGCCGCCCGCGCAGTATCCAATACCAGTAGTCGGGATAATGGCCAAGCGCCTTGTATGCGCCGTACACCGCTGTACGCTGCAACAACCGCCGAAATGCCTTCAGAATCCCCTCCGCCGAAAGAAGACCAGCATAGGTGCCGAAGAAAACAAGCGTCAAGCGGTGTCAAGCATACGGATGTT
>JBEKFN010000273.1:0-6000 GCA_050013295.1 Terriglobales bacterium | reverse complement strand
CGCGACCAGGTAGCCGTGGGTCGGAAGGCCCAGATGCTTGCCGACTTCGGCGCACGCCATGTTCAGCATGGCAGTTTCAACCGCACCCATGGGTGCGCCCCCGGTGCGCATGTCGAAGATGGCAGGAGCACCGCCCCAGACTACGGGTGAGCCCGGTCCAGCTAGTTGATGCAGCGCGATGCCAGCCAGCGTTTCGGCAGCATGCTGCGTCACCGAACCTGCCAGCGTCACTGGAGCGGTGCCGCCGGCCAGTGGCATGGAGACGATTTCCGCGGGGACGCCGGCGCGGGCCAGATCGAGCAGATTGTGCGATCCGAACTCCGACCAGTTCAACGGCGGCGAAGGACACACGTCAAAAACCGCCCGCGGTTGCTGGCGTAACTTGTCTGGACTGCCGCTGTCGGCGGCGAGCAGGTCGATCATTCCCTGCAGGCCGGCTGCGGAGGACGATCCGGTCACGACGGGCTTGTCGGAATGCTGCAGCACGACGAACAGGCGGTAGAGATCGCCGATCGCGCCAGGCGTTTGGTTGCCATTGCTTGCGACGGCATCGCTGCAAACTACGGCGGTGGATTGCGCGGCGAACTGCGGCAACGTCTCCGTGACCTGGACAATGCGCACCAGGTCGCGGGTCTCGGACGGCCGCGCTTCCAGCGTGTTGGGATCAAGCATCTGCACGCAGCAGGAGCCGGGATCGAAATGCACGTCGTCGCCGCCATAATGAACGGCTTTCTCTCCCCGGCGGTTATACAGGTAGAAGTCCCGCGGAGCCGATGCCAGGCACTGTTGCACCAGGGACTCCGGGATGTGCGCCACTCTGTCGTTGACCTCAACGCCCACCGACTGCAAGAGCTCGACCGCCGCCGAGCCCACGCGAACTCCGGGGTTCATGAGCAGTTCGAACGCTTCTCGCACAATGCGGCCGATGAGTTCTGGACTGAGCAATTGAATTCTGGGTCTCATGCCAGGGCGGTTCCCTTGTTCATATCTTTTCTCGTCACTTTGCCCACCACTTTGCCCATCAGATTCTTCGCCAGTTCCAGGGCATCGATGGCGTTGCGAGAGTAGCCGTCAGCGCCGATTTCAGCAGCCCACTTCGAGGTGACCGCGGCGCCGCCAATGATCGCTTTTACCCGTGGCCGCAAACCACTCCGATCGAGCGCTTCGATCACAGCTTTCTGGCCGGCCATGGTCGTTGTCAGCAAAGCGGAGACGCCGACGATGTCGGCATCGACTTCTTTGGCCTTGGCGACGAATTGCTCGGGGGTCACGCTGGTACCGAGATCGAAGATCTGGAATCCGCTGGCGGAAAGAATGGTGGCGACCAGGTTCTTGCCAATGTCGTGAATATCGCCTCGGGCGGTGCCGAGGACGATTTTGCCCAGACCCTTACGCTCGGAGCCGCGCTTCAACATCTCCGGTTCAAGGATCTTGAGGGCCGCCTTCATGGCCTCGGCCGATGCGAGCAGATCGGGCAGAAACATCTCGCCGCAGCCGAATTGCTCGCCGGCGAAGGTGATCCCCACAGCGAATCCGAGGTTCACCGCTTCGAGCGGATCGACGCCCTTGGCCAGTGCCTGCTGCGCCAATTCCGCGGCCTTATCCGGCGCGCCGTCGATGACGCTTTGCAGCATCGCCCCGAAGAGTGGATCCGACACAGAGCCTCCCGCCGAGATCGGCCTTGGGATCGAGCCGGTCAAGAAGGGGATTTTACTCCGTGGGGAGTCGGAAGACTGTGCTCCGCCGCACATTCCCCGTGAACAGTCGTCGCCCCATGGGTTAAGAGGCACTGGGGTTCGTACAGGCCGGGCTGAAGAGGCTTCGGCCAGCCCCTAAAGAGTGTGCGTGAGAATTGGGTCGTCCCTCCGGGACTTAGGTCACTCTTCCCACTTTTCCCAGCGCTGAAGCGCTGGGCTAAGTTAGTTCGCCCCTCCGGGGCTGTATTCTCGAGCTCTTCGTTTCACCGGATTGCCAAAACGCCAGTTCTCACGAACACACTAAAGGGGCGTCCCATTTCGAAGAACTTACGGCATCGCTGAACAGCTTGCGGAAAAAGTCGGATTGCACGCTGTGCAGCCCGCAGCGGCTAAAGCCGTCGCTGAAAACAAGCCGGTTATCGCTGCGGTAAACCGCTGCGCCACCCAAAAGCTAGAGCAAAATCGAGTTTTTCAGCAATCTGTAAAGCCGCGATTGATTTTGCTGCACTTGCGGCGCGGCTGAAGCCGCGCCCCTTCAAAACTAGATCAAAATCCTAGTTTCTCCGCAAGCTGTAAAGCGATGCCCTGATACGAAGCCTGAATTTTTCCGTGCTGGTGAAGCTGTGCCCTTCAGTCCGCTGGCATGGGCGCGGTTCGTGCGACCAGCGCAGGCACCTTGAGAGGGGCGGCGGCTTCCGCAGGAACCTCCAGCCATTTGCGAACTTCAGGCAGCGCGCGGCGCATCGCTAGTTCGCCTACGCGGATTAATTCGTCAGCGCGTTTGAAGTCGTCATAGTCAAAGCCCGCGACGTCGGGCTCGATTACGACGTCGGCCGCGCTTCTCCATAGCGAGCTCGTCATGTCCTGCGCGATGGCGAACGACTGCCCGATGACGTCAAAGAAATGCCGGGGCGCGCTCGTCTTCGACCATTGTCCTCTCAGGTGCACGGCCAGCACACGCTCCGCGCCCATTTCGCGCAGCGGACGCGTCGGTATGGGATGGGAGAGCATGCCATCCACCAGACAGCGCCCGCGAATCTCTACCGGCAGAAACATCCCCGGATAAGCGCAACTCGCGCGCACCGGATCGACGATCGGGCCGGAGGTAAAGACCACTCCTTTCCCGGTGTTGAAGTCGGTGGCAACCACGCCCAGAGGGATGCGCAGCTCTTCGAATGTCTGCACCTTCAAGGTGCGCGCGAGAAACGAGATCATGCGGTCGGTCGTGGCGAAGCCGTAGCGCGAGAGCGTCCAGCGCGCGAAAGTGGTGAAGCGAACTTTGTGCGCAACTTCTTTCAGTTCCTCAATCGTGAGACCGCTGCAATACGCGGCACCCATGATTGCGCCTACACTTGTGCCCGCAATCATGCGAATCGGGATGCCTTCTTCTTCGAGGACTTTGAGCACGCCAATGTGCGCGAGGCCGCGGGCAAAGCCTCCGCCCAAGGCGACACCGATTGCCGGTATGCGCTTCGCTTCAGCCGCATTCGACTTGCGAGACAGTTCGCGGCCAAAGGCTTGCACAGACCGCATGATTTTTCCCAGATGTTTCATAGGAACCCCCACGTTCCTGGTTTGCTGGGGTGCAAACCTCCCCTGTGTGTAAGATGCCACAAATCCGATTATGGGTGCAGGCCACTGTTGTGCTATCTGTCACTTACGGTAGAATTCACGCCGAGTTACCGTAGAAGTATAGCTGCCCATTCGGGCCGTAGCTATCTCTTTTAATTCTCATCAGTTGCGTCTTTTTTAATTCTCATCATTTGCTTCTTTGATAGCCCGGAGAATAGGCTGGTCGTCTGGCCCCTGAGAGGACATGGAGCACCGGAGCACGTGTGGGATCGGGCACCGAGAGGAAACCCCACGATGGCAAGCTACATTGGCGCCATTGATCAGGGAACGACAAGCTCGCGCTTCATCGTGTTCGATCGTTCCGGACGCATCGTGAGCACAGCTCAAAGAGAGCACGAGCAGATCTATCCCAAACCGGGATGGGTCGAGCACGATCCGGAGGAAATTTGGCGCCGCACGGAGGGTGTCATCCAGGAGGCTATGCAAGCTCGCGGGCTGCGGCCGGACGATCTGGCTGCGATCGGGATCACGAACCAGCGCGAAACCGCGGTCGTCTGGCACAAGAAAAGTGGAAAGCCGGTGTACAACGCGATTGTCTGGCAGGACACGCGCGTTGCTTCCGCGGTCGCCGAGTTCGCCGCGCTTGGCGGACAGGACCGCTATCGCGCCCAGACCGGGCTTCCGCTCGCTACCTATTTTAGTGGCATTAAGATTCGCTGGATTCTCGAAAGGGTTGCGGGCGCACGCGCACAAGCCGAAGCGGGCGATCTTCTGTTTGGCAATATCGACACTTTTCTGATCTGGCATCTCACCGGGGGATCGCATAGCGGCGTGCACGTGACCGACGTGACCAATGCCAGCCGCACACAACTGATGAACCTCAACACGCTGCAGTGGGATCGGGACATATTGAAAGATTTCGGCATTCCGATCGAGATGCTGCCGACGATTGTTTCGAGCAGCGAAGTGTATGGCACTGCGCAGCTGGCGGCCGTTGCGGGAGTTCACATCGCTGGCGATCTCGGCGATCAGCAAGCCGCTCTGGTTGGGCAGGCCTGTTTCAAGCCAGGCGAGGCGAAGAATACCTACGGCACCGGCTGCTTCATGCTGATGAATACGGGGGAAAAGGCAGTGTTTTCGAACTTCGGTCTGCTGACTACGCTGGCGTATAAGTTCGGCACAAAGCCGGCATGTTATGCGCTCGAAGGGAGCATCGCAATTACCGGCGCCCTGGTGCAATGGCTCCGCGATAACCTTGGACTCATTGAAAAGAGCTCCGACATTGAAGCGCTTGCTCGAACCGTGAGCGACAACGGCGGGGTTTACTTCGTTCCCGCCTTCTCCGGCTTGTATGCGCCGTATTGGAAGGACGACGCGCGCGGCGTGATTGCCGGCTTGACCCGCTTCGTGAACAAGGGCCACATCGCCCGCGCCGTGCTGGAGGCGACCGCGTTCCAGGTTCGCGAGGTGGTCGATGCTATGGCAAAGGACTCCGGCATTACCATCGACGTGCTGCGCGCCGACGGAGGCATGGTCGTGGACGATCTGTTGATGCAATTCCAGTCCGACATTCTGGCGAAGCCGGTAGTTCGTCCGATGGTGAAGGAGACCACGGCTCTCGGCGCCGCCTATGCCGCCGGATTGGCCGTCGGCTTCTTTCAGGATACCGACGAACTGGTTGCCAACTGGGCAGTCGATCAGCGGTGGGAGCCGCAGATGGATGAAGAATCTCGCGAGCGGCTTTATCGCTTTTGGAAAAAGGCAGTGACGCGAGCTTTCGACTGGGCAGAACCGACGTAGAGATGCGGATCACTTCATCGGCGTTCAATGTCCCCCCTCACGTGTTTGCTTGAGAACTCGGTCGTCCCTCCGGGACTTGAATCACTTCTTCCCCTTGCCCCAGCGCTGAAGCGCTGGGCTAAGCTGGTTCGTCCCTCCGGGACTGGATTCTCGATGATCGTGTTCTACCGAATTGCGTAGAAACCAATTCTCTTGCACTGATCAGGGGCATTTAATTCTTCAACAATACGGTACCGCTAAAGCGATACCCTGAAATGCATCATTAGAAGAAACAAACAGCGATGAATCGAACCGAGATGTGGCGCCGCATCGAAGCGCATCCCAAAGCCTGGGACATGATTGTCGTGGGCGGCGGAGCGACCGGCGTCGGCGTTGCCATCGATGCGGCGTCGCGCGGCTACGATGTGCTGCTGCTCGAGCAGAGCGATTTCGGCAAAGGCACCTCCAGCCGCAGCACCAAGCTGGCACACGGCGGCGTGCGCTATCTGGAGCAGGGGAATATAGGGCTGGTCATGGAAGCGCTCAAGGAGCGCGGGCTGCTTCTGCAAAATGCGCCCCACCTGGTGCACGATCTTCGCTTCGTCGTGCCGAACTACGACTGGTGGGAGGCTCCATTCTACGGTCTCGGCCTCAAGCTGTACCAGTTGTTGGCTGGCAAATACGGGTTTGGCACGTCGCGCATGCTCTCCAGAGAAGAGACGCTCGAACATCTGCCTACATTGAAGACCGAAGGCCTGCGCGGCGGCGCCGTTTATTACGATGGACAATTCGACGATGCCCGTCTGCTCATCCACATGGTGGCCACGGCTTTCGAGCAGGGCGCAACCTTGCTGAACTATGTCGAAGTCACGGGACTGACGAAGGACGCGCAGGGATTTGTGGATGGTGTCCGCGCACGCGATGTCGAAACTGGCAACGAGTTTCGTGCCAA
>JBEKFN010000272.1:0-6012 GCA_050013295.1 Terriglobales bacterium | reverse complement strand
GTGGGCGCGCCTTCACAAACAAAACTGATTGTTCTGAACCTTAAGACGGGGATGCCTACGGTCGAGCAGGCGAAGCGGCGATTGCTGGAGTCGTTGTATGCGCCGCGGGGAGCGAGTGGGCCGGTGGTGAAGATCATTCACGGCTACGGATCTTCGGGGAAGGGTGGGGCCATTCGCACCGCGATCCGTGAACAGATGACGGCGTGGCAGCGGGAGGGCAAGGTACTCAAAGTGGTGGCGGGCGAAAACTGGAGCATCTTCGACAGGGACTCGCAGGATCTGCGGCAGCGCTATGCTTTTCTCGGCAAGGATGAAGATCTCGATCGCGGGAATGCGGGCATGACGATCGTTGAGTTTCCGGCGGATACTTCTCGAATATTTCGATCGGTGTAATTCTGAAATGAGTTGGCATCCCGGAAGGCTGCCGAGCTGCGCTCGGCTGGCGGACAAGAGTGTCCGCCCTACACGAGCATCGCTGCGCTCTGCTTGGACGGGCGAGGCGCCCGTCCCCACACGAGCCGCACCCCGATATTGCGAGCGCCGCGCACAGAAGACGGGGCAAGCCCCGTCTCTACGTTAGAATCCTCCGGTGGCTGTTCGCCTGCAGATTGACGCTACGCGCGGGTCCGCCCGTGCCGGCAAGCTGATCACTCCTCACGGAGAGGTGGAGACGCCTGTGTTCATGCCGGTCGGAACCCTGGCTTCCGTCAAGGGCGTCTCGCAGGATGTGCTCGAAGATCTTGACGTCCAGATTCTGCTGGGCAATACCTATCATCTTTATTTGCGTCCTGGGGTTGAAACGATTCGCCAGATGGGCGGGCTGCACCGGTTCATGTCGTGGGATCGAGCTATCCTCACCGACTCGGGCGGCTTCCAGGTTTTCAGCCTGAACGATCTCCGCAAGGTCAGCGAAGAGGGCGTGGCGTTCCGCTCGCACCTGGACGGCTCCCCGCACTTCCTGAGTCCCGAAAAAGCCATGGAGGCGCAGATCGGGCTGGGAGCCGACATCATTATGGCCCTCGACGAATGCACGGAGTATCCGGCCGGGGCTCAACGTGCGCGTGACTCGATGGAATTGACGCTGCGCTGGGCTGAGCGCTGCAAGAGTTATTTTGAGGAGCACAAGCACGAGGTGCCTTGGGCGCGCACAGAGGCTGCGGAGCTTCGCTCCGCTGGGCGGACGAGGGCGTCCGCCCATACGCGGGCGCGGGCGACTCAGGCAGTTGAGGCTACGCAGGCGTTATTTGGTATTGTGCAGGGCGGAATGGACCTTGAGCTGCGTCGCGAGTCGGCCGGACGGACTATCGACATCGGCTTTCCTGGGTATGCTATCGGCGGCCTTAGCGTGGGCGAACCTCGCGAGCTTACTCGCGACATCGTCTTATCCACGCTTGAGCATCTTCCCTGCAACCAGCCGCGTTATCTGATGGGGGTCGGCACTCCGGAAGAGATCGCCCAGTACGCGCAGTCGGGCGTGGACATGATGGATTGCGTGCTTCCTACCCGCGCCGCCCGCCATGGATTGCTGTTTACCTCCGAAGGCAAAGTTTCGATCAAGCAGGCGCGGTACGCGCAGGACGAAAGCGCGCTTGATGCGGGCTGCGACTGCCGCGTCTGCCAGCGGTATTCACGGGCCTACCTGCGCCACCTTTATGCCGCGAATGAACTGCTGGCGCAGGTTCTGAATACGGTGCACAACCTGCACTATTACCTGGCCACCATGCGAACCGTTCGGGCGTGGATACGGGCGGGCAACGCCGCTCGTGCCGTGACTACGCGATGATTCATGCGGAGGAACGAGCGTCGCCTCGCCGGTTCAGCCGGGCGGGGGCGCCCGGCTCTCCACCGATAGCTGTCGCCTGTAAATTCGGCGTGGTGTCCTTGACACGTTGCTAGCCGTCCGGCATTCTATTTAACTTGGGGATAAGGTACGTTTCTTTCTGTGCCGTACCGATCGAAACCGGAGTGCGGCATCGCCGGTTCTAGCCTGCAAGTTGTAGGATCCTCCGGCCAAAGAAGAAAAGAATTCCCAAAGCTAAGCAGGGAAAGTTCAGCGGCGAAAGAAGCAAACTTGTGCCGAGTTGCGCTCGACTGGCCCGAAGGGGGCGGATTGGGCGGCTGCGGTTTTAATCGGGTATTGCGTCACATATTTCGTTCCACAGGATCGACTTGGGGGTGGAAAACATTTTGCCTGGCATATCGTCTGGTGTGACTGGCGGATTGGCGTTTTGGTTGCAACTACCCGGGGGCACAAGTCTGCTCGGGCTGGCGCCGCTGCTGTTTATTTTTGCTATTTTTTACTTCCTGCTGATTCTGCCGCAGCAGCGGAAGCAGAAGAAGTGGCAGGCCATGCTGGGCGAGTTGAAAAACGGGGATAGGATCGTCACCAGCGGAGGCTTGCGCGGGACGATCGTCAGCCTCAAGGACGATGCGCTGGTCTTGCGCGTGCCGCCCGACAATCTGAAGCTCGAAATCAGCCGCGCATCGGTGGTATCGGTGACGACGGCGGAAGAAGGAAAGTCTTAAAGCTTAGAGCTTCGAGCTGCGGGCTTCGAGCAATCGCTTCAGAGGTTGTTTTTAGCTCGCGGCTCGCAGCTCGAAGCGCTCTTGGTACGGTTTTTCATGAATAAGAATCTCAGCTGGAAGTTGGTAGTCATTCTCGGGCTTCTGGTTTTCTTCCTGTTCGGCATCTTCGGTATTCCGAAGGACTGGTCGGGCAGGGGGATGCTGGCATCGATCACCGACCGCATTCATTTGGGCCTCGACCTGCGAGGCGGGACGCACCTGATCCTTCAGGTGCAGGTCAACGACGCGGTCAACGTCGATTCCGACAACGCGCTTGCGCGCCTCAAGGAAGACTTGCGGACGCACAAGATCAGTTACGCCGAGATCACCAAGCCCGATCCGGTGAACCATCCGGAAATGATCGTGGTCAAAGGCGTTCCTCCGGATCAGGCCAGCGATTTCAAGAACATTATTGCCGACCGGCTGCCGGATTACGACGCCAGTTCGGGCGCGGAAAATTCCTGGACGATTTCGATGAAGGGCCAAAACCTGGCCGACTTGAAGAACCGCGCGGTCGCCCAGGCCATCGAGACCATCCGCAATCGAATCGACCAACTCGGCGTGAGCGAACCGGTGATCCAAGAGCACGGCCTGGGCCAGTACCAGATCCTAGTGCAACTTCCGGGCGTGGACGATCCGGCGCGGGTGAAGGAAATCATGCAGTCCACGGCGATGCTCGAAATCAAGCAATCGCTGGGCGGGCCGTATTCGAGCGAGCAGTCGGCCTTACAGGAGCACGGCGGGGTGCTGCCTCCGGATACTGTCCTGATGCAAGGTAGGAGCATTGGCTCGCGCAACAGCGAAAGCGGCGAACAGTGGTACATAATCTCTCGCGCCTCGGCCGTGACCGGTCGCGATCTTCGCACCGCGGAACCGTCCAACGATGAAAATGGGCAGCCGGCGGTTCGGTTTATCCTCACCGCTGAGGGTGGGCGCAAGTTCTATTCTTTCACTTCGGCCCATGTCGGCGACTACCTGGCGGTGGTGCTCGACAACAAGGTGCAGGAAGTGGCGGTGATCAAAGAAGCCATTCACGACACCGGCGTCATCAACGGGCGGTTTACCCAGCAAGAGACGCAGGACCTTTCGATGACATTGCGTTCGGGCGCGCTGCCGGCCGGCATCAAGTACCTGGAAGAGCGCACGGTGGGGCCGTCGCTGGGCGCCGATTCGATTCGTTCCGGGGTTCGGGCGGCCATGGTCGGCATGCTTGCTGTGCTCATCTTCATGCTGATTTACTACCGCTGGGCGGGCGTGAATGCCGATATTGCGCTGATCCTGAACCTGGTGATACTGCTCGGGTTTATGGGCTACTTCGGAGCGGTGCTGACGCTGCCGGGCATTGCCGGCGTCATCCTGACGGTGGGCATGGGGGTGGATTCGAATGTGCTGATTTTTGAGCGCATCCGGGAAGAGCTGAGAAACGGCAAGACGCCGCCCTCGGCGGTGGAGCAGGGATTCAGCCATGCCTGGATCACCATCGTCGATACCCACGTCACGACCATTGTTTCGGCCGCGATTCTGTTCATCTTCGGTACCGGGCCGGTCAAGGGTTTTGCCACGACGCTGGTGTTCGGTCTGGCGGCAAACCTGTTTACGGCGGTGTTTGTATCGCGCGTGATTTTCGATTGGGTGCTGAGCAGGAAGCAGCGCGGAGAAGCGTTGAGTATTTAGAAGATGCTGTTCGTCGTTCGCTATTCGCTGTTAGCGCGAACGCCTGACAGGCGAAACAGCGAATAGCGAACGACGAACAGCGAACAGTCGATTTTGAAGGGATCGTACGCAGCGTGGAATTCTTTAGAGACACGAATATCGATTTCCTCGGGAAGAAGTGGTACTTCCTGACCTTCTCGCTGATCTTCAGCGTGGCTGGAGTGCTTTCCATGGCGTTCTGGCACGGCATCCCGCTGGGCGTCGATTTCCGCGGCGGGACGCTGGTCTACGTGAAGTATGCGCATACTCCCGATCCGTCCGCCATCCACTCGGAGATCGAGCGCGCCGGCTTGAAGAACGCCCGCGTTCAGAGGTACGGCCAGCCCGGCATTAACGAAGTGCTGATCGCCCTCGATATTCAGGAGACCAGCGAACAGGCTCTCGACAAAGGTAAAACCCAGATCATTCAGGCGCTCGAAAGCCACGCCACCGCGGGCAAACAGGATCTCAACAACTCCAGCTCCTTAACCGTCGCGAATTATCTTTTGGAGAAGGACCCGCTCCACCTCGGCACCGACGCCAACCCACGCTACACAGCCATGGCTCAGGCCATTGTCGACTATCGCGACAAGACGAAAGGCGGCGTGCTCGGTTCCATTTCCAATGACGAGTTGAAAAGTGTGGCCGATCCCACCGTCGTCGCCTCGCTCCAGGACAACTTCTTCGTCTCGGACTTCGGTATCCGCAACGTCGACATTGTAGGTCCGCAAGTGGGACAGCAACTCCGCAAGCAAGCCATCTTGGCCACCCTTTATTCGCTCGGCGGAATGCTGATCTACCTGGGCTTCCGCTTCGAATGGATCTACGGTGTCGCCGCCGTATTGACGGTTTTCCACGACACTCTGATTACGGTCGGCGCCTTCTCGCTCTTGGACCGGGAAATATCCTTGACCGTAATCGCCGCCATCCTGACCTTGATCGGATACTCGAATAACGACACCATCGTCGTCTTTGACCGCATCCGGGAGAACGTCAAGCTGCTCCGCCGGGACAGGCTGGCCGACATCGTCAACAAAAGTATTAATCAGACCTTAAGCCGAACGATCTTGACAGCGGGCCTGACTTTCCTTACCGTGCTTGCGCTGTTCCTTTTTGGCGGCGAGGTGTTGCATAATTTCAGCCTCGCGCTGGTCATCGGAATCCTGATCGGAACCTATTCCTCGATCGCGATTGCCGCCCCCATTCTGGTCGCCTACCAGGACTGGCGGGGCGAGCGGGGCAAGAAGCCGATTGCCATGCCACTGCGGCCCGGCAGCGGCCCAGCGCAACCGAAGGAAAAAGTTAAGGTCTGAATCCGGGCCGATATGGCGTAAAATCATTGGTCTGCCCGCAGAGGCAGGAGTTCGGAGAGTAAAAAAGCTCGAAAGAGCGGGAGCAAAGAGGATGCGGCCGGTGTCTAAACTGTGGTACGGGTCTCGTGTAGGAGAAGCCTATGTTTGAAGACAGCCTCATTGAGTCAGGCAACAGGTTCAAGACCAAGCGATTGAGCACCACGATTCTTTCCTTCGCGCTGCAAGTCGGGCTCATCTGTGTCCTGATTCTGATCCCATTGATTTATACCGACGCGCTGCCCACGACGCAGTTGATGACCTTCCTGGTAGCCCCACCACCACCGCCGCCGCCGCCACCCCCACCGGCAGCCGCTGCCGTTAAGGTGGTGAAGATGCAGAGCGAAGTGATCAACGGCCAATTGCGCACCCCCACCAAGATTCCAAACAAAATTCAGATGATCAA
>JBEKFN010000271.1:0-6041 GCA_050013295.1 Terriglobales bacterium | reverse complement strand
CGATTGCCATTCTCATACTGGCAGCGCTGTCGGGTCAGGCTCTCTTCATGCACCATACTCCTCGGGCATCGCTCTCCATCCTCGCGTACGTGCAATTTTTCCTGGTCGGATTCCTGCTCGCCGACGTTTTTCTAGCTACCTGGGGCGAAGTTCCGCGGCGAAACCTCGCGTGGGATTTCGTTGCGCTGGCGGGAATGGCCCCTGCTATTTGTCATCCTCCATTCGCCGGTCCTCGCCCACTGGCTTTTCCCCGCTTGGATCCTTCTCCTCTACGTTGCTGCCTTTCGCGGTCGTCTCGTCAATCGTTTCTTCTCGAATCGCTGGATCATCGCCATCGGAGGGATGTGTTACTCCATTTACCTCCTTCATTATGAAGTGATCTCCGCAGTCGGGCGACTCACCAGGCGCCTGGGCGAGACCGCTCCTTATTGGGTCTACCTATCCGTGCAACTCGTGCTTGTCGGCGCCGCGATTGTAGTGATCTGTGGCGCTTACTTTGTCGCTATAGAAAAGCCCTGCATGCGCCGCAATTGGCCGCAGCAACTGTGGGGCTCCGGGCAGCGACTTGTCTTTGCCAAGTTTCGCTTGGCCCCTACCAGCACCACGGAGTAGCCCGCGATTACCTTTCGAGCCATTCCCTGCGTTGAGATGACAGGTCGCACACTCTGGTTCAAATAGCGATACGCACACAGCAGAGACCGACTCGCCGATGTTCGCCTTGCTGCGGATCGGCCTCGGAACCTTCTTCAAGTCTCATCGCTGCCCATCAAACAGGATGCTAACCTCCGCGATGGTTCGCGATCTGCAGGCGGTATAGACCCATTGTTTCACCGCGGCTGCGGCCGACTCGCCGAGAATCGGGTTGCCTCCCAGCAGTTGGACATTCTCCACGTTCCCGTTCGCCGAAATGGATACCCGCAAGCGTACAGTTCCGCCAATGTTAAGCCGCTTCAGCGTCTCCGGATAATCCGGCTCGACCCGCGTGATCAGCTTTCTTTCGGAGGCCCCGCTGGCAACCCCGATGGTAATTGTCTTCACTCCCTCCGCGCTGGCGGCACTGCTTACATACCCAATCGCACCCCGCGTCCGGGCTACATAAGCCACGACCTCGGCATCAGACCCAAGTACCTTCGGTGTGAAGCCTCTGCCCGTGAATACCAGCGCGCGGTAGTACATATGCAGATCATCTTCGCTTATGCCGAGGTACTCTTGCAGGAAGGCTTCGTGGACCGGGCCGTCCTTCTCCAGTACGGGTTCGACATGCGTACCATCCCCGAGCGAGATCCTCTCCTCCAGAAACACCCGTTTCAGCTCAGCCGCGGAGATCGTGTCTACTTTCACACTTGCGTTGGCAATCACCTTGACGTCGCGCGCAACGGAATCGACCGAGGCGAAGATCATCAGTCCGGCAGCAACGAGGGGAAGCAGTCTCTGTTTCTTCATCGCATTCTCCAGTTACGTGTCTCCCTAGGCTTAGAAATTCAGGCCGGTCCTGACGACCAGCGCGTTGGTGTTGGGTTTGAAACCGGCCGGGTTGTCTCCGGGATAAAACCCGTCTGGGTAGGGGCCGTCACCGTAGCCATCCATGAAGTGGCCTTCCAGCTTGACGTTCCAGAATCGGTTCAGATCGATTCTTGCGGAAACCACTTTGTCGTAGATGTGATTCTCCGGAAGGCTCGTGCCTACGCGTGGCGGGAACGCCATGCCCAGGATGCCGCCGTAATGGGTGGTTATCGTGTAGTGCGAGTAGTAGGACCCCAGCTGCAGCCGCTTGGCCACGCGGTACGATCCAGAAACATACCAGCCGCGGACATCCGCCTGCCCGGTACTGGTGCCGTTAAAGTCGACCGCGTTAATATAGGTGCGGCGATACTCGGAATCCAGGTGCAGCGAACCCTTGCTGTACTGCCCGTAGTACTGGTGCAGCCAGTATTGCTTGGTGTGTTCCCAGTAGGGAATCTTGCCGGCGGCGGGATCCCAGAACGGCACGAACGTCCCTTTGCCTTCATCATGCTGGTTCACGCGCGAGATGCCGGCCAGCAAGCCCCGGAGGGGCGTGTACCAGCGCAGATCGGCCCCGTATTGCGGGCCTCCGTTGCTGGTCAAATTGACCGGCGCGACGGTCTCGCGCAACGCGTAGGGATAGCCGCCATAGTAACTGTCCCGCCGTTCACCTCCATACACGGTGTAGGACAGAGTCCCTGAGCGTCGTACCAGCGGAATGTCCCCATAGAGGTCTCCTCCCTCATGCGCGATGTTGGCGTCGTGCATGTCGATGGGGTAGACACTCTGGGGAAGCAGCGCGAAAGCATTCAGGAATTCGAAATCCTGCGTGTCGTTGTACAGGCCAATGACCGTCATCACCTTGCCGCCGCGAAAACTGAGCCACGGTTTGAAACGGTAGTCGGCGTACGCCCAGTCCAGGATGGGATGCCATTCTCCCAAGTTCCCGATGTTGTGATCGTAAGCCTGCGCCCCGACCCGGAGCTTATCGGTGACGCTGGTGGACACGTTGAACCCGAAGTCCGTGAAGGCGGCGCTGCCCTGACTGGTGTTCATCGTCAGCCAATTGTTAGTGTTCGTGTAGACGAAGCCCTGTGATGCGAATCCATGTATTTGCACGTTGCGGTCGAAAAGATTGAAGTCTTGCGCCTGTAATGTGACTTGGCCTACGCAGAGACAGGCAAGGACCAATCCGAAGCTTCGCCGGTGCATACGGTCTCCCTGATGATTTGTCAGGGATTACATCGGCCAAATCAGGCGAGAGTTGAGAGCCTGCGCCTCTACGGGAATAAACGCACTTTATGGGCTGTCCATCGGCTTGCCGCGTCTGCGAGACGGGGCAAGCCCCGTCTCTACAGCCGGAAAGGAACGCGACACTCGACCTCCTCCGCAGCACGCTGGCCGGGAGTGCCCTTCCCCTACATCACATCACTGCGTTTCCGCAGGAAGGCCGGAATGTCGAGATCCTCCGCCTGGTAGCTGGGAGCGGCGGACCGCATCGCATCGAGCGAAATCACCTCTGCTGCATGCGGCGCACCAACTGGATCCGATTCCTGAAAAGCCACGGGCGCGGGATCTGGCACAAAGCTCGCTTCGGGCACAAATTCCGGCTCGGGATCGGCCACCGGTTCGGGCTCGCGGAAATGATCGCGCTGGCGTGAAACTTGATTTGAAACTTCTCGCGAAACTTCTCTCGATAATATGACCGGATCGTAGTTCTCGTGGTGGCGCGGACGGCGAATGTCGGCCTCTCTAAAGCCGGTTGCGATCACCGTGATCTTGACCGAGTCTTTCATCTTCTCGTCGAGAACGGCGCCAAAGATGATGTTGGCATCTTCGTGAGCGGCGCCCTGGATGATGGTGCAAGCCTGCTGCACCTCAGCCAGCTTCAGCGAGTTCGAGCCCGTGATGTTGATGAGAATGCCGCGGGCTCCGTCGATCGCGCCCGCTTCAAGCAGCGGCGAGGAGATGGCGCGCTGCGCGGCTTCCACCGTGCGATGCTCGCCGGCCGCGGTAGCCGTGCCCATCACCGCATAGCCCATGCCCGCCATGATGGCCCTCACATCGGCAAAGTCGCGGTTGATGATGCCCGGAATGGTGATGATGTCGGAAATGCCCTGCACCCCTTGACGAAGAATGTCGTCGGCAACGCGGAAGGACTCGAAGAAGCCCGCGTTCTCGGCCACGGCGAGCAATTTTTCGTTCGGGATCACGATGGTGGTGTCGACCGACTCCATGAGTTCGGAAATACCGCGCTCCGCCTGCTGCATGCGGCGTTTGCCTTCAAAGGCAAAAGGCTTGGTAACCACCGCGACCGTGAGCGCGCCCATTTCGCTGGCCAGCGAGGCGATGATCGGCGCCGCGCCGGTGCCGGTACCGCCGCCGAGTCCGGCGGTGACGAAAACCATGTCGGCGCCTTCCATTGCCTCGATGAGTTTATCCGAATCTTCGAGCGCGGCTTTGCGGCCAATCTCGGGATTCGCGCCGGCGCCAAGTCCGTTGGTCAGCTTTACTCCGAGTTGAATCTTGGTAGCGGCGTGCGACATCCGCAGAGCCTGCAAGTCGGTGTTGGCCACAATGAATTCGATGTGTTCCATGCCCGAGTCAATCATGCGATTGACCGCGTTGTTGCCGCCGCCGCCAACGCCGATGACCTTGATGCGAGCGTCGTTGCGGGCTTCTTCGTGAAAGCAAATGCGGAGTCCATTATCTTCGTTCATACGTCACCTCGTAGATCAGTTCTCAGTTGCCAGTTCCCAGTTCCCAGAAAACCAAACCCATCAAATCAAATTGTCATCCTGAGCGAAGCGAAGGACCTGCTTCTTGCAGCGAGCAAATCCTCAAGATGCGCCACACAACTGCGGGACTCCGCTTTCCGACGCAAATCGCGACATTCATTCTCGCTTCCTCCCGCCTTACGCACCCTTCCGCGCGAACATCGCTTTCATGCGCGAGCCAAAACTCGGCTCCTGCAAACCGCGCGCAAGCCGCGCCCGGTGGCCGTAATACGCCATGCCCAGCACCGTCGCGAACTCCGGCTCGGCCAGAAACGACGGCATTCGCGCCATCGGCGTCGGCCAGGCAAGACGCGCGGCCTTCCGCAACACGGATTCCGCCACGTCAAGAAGGCCGGGAAGGCGCGAGGCTCCGCCACTCAGCACGAATCCGGCGATGCAGTGTTCCAGAACGCCGGCATGGCGCAGGTTGTCGCGCAGCAGCTCGAAAAGTTCGCGAGCGCGCGGCCCCAGAATCTCGCCGGCCATGCGCTGCGGCATCATGCGCGAGGGCCGGTCTCCCACCGACGGCACCTCGACTTCATTGCCCTCGGGAATAAGCGTTGGCACCGCGTTGCCAAAATTCTTCTTGAGCGTCTCCGCGTCCGCCAGCCCCGTACACATGCCGACTGAGAGGTCGCTGGTAAAGTGGTCGCCGCCGACCGGGATGACGGCCGTGTGCGCGACCGCGCTCTGCTGAAAAACGATCAGATCGCACGACCCAGCACCAAGATCGACGAGGCAGACGCCCAGTTCGCGTTCGTCCGACCGCAACACCGAGTCCGCGCAAGCGAGCGGCTCAAAGATGGTGTCGTCCACATGGACACCAGCCCGGTTCACCGCGGTCACCAGATTCTGCGTCGCGCTCGAAGAAGCTGTCACAATGTGCACGCGCACTTCGAGCCGCGTGGCCATCATGCCCGTCGGATCCTGCACGCCCGGCTGATCGTCAAGAATGAACTCCTGCGGCAGCAAATGGAGGATTTCGCGATCGCCAGGCAAGGGCACAGTGCGAGCCTTGTCCACGGCCTGACGGATTTCGTCCCGCCCAATCTCGCGCGCCCGCGCGCCGAAAGTAACGCCGCCGTGGCTGTTCATTCCGCGGATGTGCGCGCCCGCAATGCCCACCAGCGCATGCTCGATCGGAATGCCGGCCACATCTTCCGCATGCTCCACCGCTTTCTGAATGCTGCTGACGGCCTTGTCGAGATCGGTAATGACACCCTTGCGCAGGCCTCGCGATTCGCTAATTCCGTGGCCGCGATAACGCAATCCGTTCTCGCTCAGTTCGGCTACCAGAACTGAAGTCTTGGCGCTGCCTACGTCAACGGCGGTGATGAAATTGGGCTCATGATTCAGCATAAATAACGCTCGGCATAATGGTAAAGATGATGCCCGCTAGTTCTGCGGAGTCTCCTTCCGAATAGCAGCGCTCGGTTTCTTTTGTCTGGTGGCAGCGGCGGCGGATGGTGTGGACGCAACCGGATGCGGCGCCGCTCTATTCTTGGCGACCGCGACCGTCGCCGTTTTCTCCCTCCGCTTCAGCGCGGCGTGATTGGCTGGCGCTCGATTAACGGGAGCCGGTTTAACCGACGCTGGTTTGGCCGGAAAAGGCTTAGAAGCATGCTTAGCTGGAGCTGCTTTAGCCGTAGCTTGTTTAGCCGAAGAATGGCGAACAGCGACTTTTGCCCGGGCTTTTGCCTTGGGCTTCGCTTCCTTCTTCGCCGGCGTCGCCGGCACGGGCTGCGTCACATATTTCTCGTA
>JBEKFN010000270.1:0-6050 GCA_050013295.1 Terriglobales bacterium | reverse complement strand
TACCGCTCGACCAACCGCTGCAGAAGAGACTGTGATGCACGGGCATCACACGCCGGCAACCTCGATGCAAACCGCGCATGTGCACGCGGCCAGTACCAACCACGCGCTCCTGGCGTCCGTGACCCAGGGTCGTCCGGCCATCGCCGCAACTGCGAAGCCTGGGGAGCTTGGCGGTTCCGGGGTGGTACAGGCCAAAGAGGCGGGAGCGCCTTACAAGGCCCCCGAGAATAAAGCAACTGCAACCAAGGCCACCGAGAACAAGGCGGCCGAGAATAAAGCAGCTACAACCAAGGCCACCGAAAACAAGGCAGCCACAACCAAGGCCACCGAGAACAAGGCAGCCGAGAATAAAGCAGCCACAACCAAGGCCACCGAGAACAAGGCTGCCGAGAATAAAGCAGCTGCAACCAAGGCCACCGAGAACAAGGCTGCCGAGAATAAAGCAGCCACAACCAAGGCCACCGAGAACAAGGCTGCCGAGAATAAGGCAGCTGCAACTCGCACGAGTGAGAACAAGGCCGCTCATGCGCAGCCCGCAACTCATGCGCAGCCTGCCGCCCATGCGCAGCCCGCGGCCCATGCGCAGCCCGCAGCCCATGCACAGCCCGCAGCTCATGTGCAGCCTGCCGCCCATGCACAGCCCGCAGCTCATGCGCAGCCCGCAGCCCATGCGCAGCCCGCAGCCCATGAGCAGCCCGCAGCTCATGCGCAGCCTGCCGCCCATGCGCAGCCCGCAGCTCATGTGCAGCCTGCCGCCCATGCGCAGCCTGCCGCTCATCCCCAGGCTGCACCCCACCCTGAGGCTCGCCCCGCGAGCGCTCCCGAGAAAAAAGCCCCTGGAGGTAAAGAATAGCCTCGTCAGCAGCGAATCGACTGCGACGCATTGCGCCAGGCCGCTCGATTTAAAAGGAAGAGGGATAAGAAAGTCGATTAACTCTCAGAATGGTGTGGGTTCACTTCGTGGACCCGCGCCATTTCCTTTCTGGCGGTACGCAGCGATCGAAGTGATGTCCGCGTTGCCGAGAGGTGCTGTGCCGCTGTGTCATCGCCCCCCGCGAACGCAGCTCCGCCGCCTTCGACACAATTCCTCGCATACTGAGCAGTTTTGACCAGCAAGAAACCAGCCGAACGCCTATAAACAAAGCTGGCCCTCTCCTCACTGTTGGATTCGCGGTGCGAGAACTTGAGGATCGGGGACGCCGCGCTGGAACAGGACGGAAACAGGGCGGCTAAAGGAGTGAAATATGCTTGGAACTATATTGATTGTGATTTTGATCTTAGCGCTCTTCGGTGCCCTGCCACGGTGGGGATATAGCCGACAATGGGGTTATGCTCCCACCGGAGGATTGGGGCTGATCCTTTGCATCGTTGTCATCCTCCTGGTTCTCGGTCGAATTTGAACCATGCCTCACCCGGCAACATTCCCAGGCGCCATAGCCAAGGGTTGGCGCCTGCTTTCTGTCCGTAGGGCGGGATTTCTTCTCGTCCTGCTCATGTGCAGCGGCATTTTGGCCGCGTACTCCGTTCTGACGCACGAAGAAATCGTAGACCTGCTCTGGACCGACGAGATCCGGCCCTTGCTGCTCAAGCGATATCCCGGACTGTCAGAGGACCAACTCAAGGAGGCCCATGCCTACGCCTACGGAGGCGCCGTCATCCAGGATCTTGGTTATTACCCATTCGGCAGTAAAGATTTTAGCAACCTGGTGCATTACGTTCGCAGCGGAGATTTCGTGCGTGAGTTGCTGCTCGAAAGCCAGGATGCCAACGAGTACGCCTTCGCGCTGGGCGCACTGTCGCACTATGCGTCGGATATCGCGGGCCACCCAGCGGTCAACCAGTCTGTCGCGATCGAGTTTCCGAAACTGCGAGCGAAGTTTGGCCAGTCGGTGAGGTATGCGCAGGACAAGACGGCGCATCTGAAAATAGAGTTTGGGTTCGACACGGTACAGGTCGCGAAGAATCGCTATGCGTCGCAGCAGTACCATGATTTCATCGGATTCCAAGTGTCCAAGCCCCTGCTGGAGCGGGCCTTTCCCGTCGTGTACGGAGTGGAGCTGAAAGACGTGCTGACCCACGAGGATCTGGCAGTGGGTTCGTATCGTTTCGCGGTCAGCCGGCTGATCCCGGAGATGACCCAAGTCGCGCTGCAAACCCATAAGAAAGACTTGATGCGCGAGCGGCCCGACTTCGCGAAACAAAAGTTCCTGTACCGTCTTTCGCGCTCCGGTTATGAAAAGGAGTGGGGGAAGGACTACACCAAACCCGGATTCGGAACCCGGATACTCTCCACCCTCTTGCGCTATATGCCGAGAATTGGCCCGTTCAAGGGGCTGGGCTTCAAGAACCCGACCCCGCAGACCGAGGACCTGTATTTCAAAAGCATCAATACGACGGTCGATCAATACCGGGCTTTTCTCGAGGAAGTGCGCACCGACTCACTGGTGCTTCCCAATTACGATCTGGATAGTGGCCAACCGACCAAGGCAGCGGAATACTCGCTCACCGACGACACGTACGCAAAGTTGCTGGCTAAGTTGTCAGAGCGGAAGTTCGATCGGACGTCGCCGGAGCTGCGCGATAACATCCTGCAGTTTTATTCCGACCTCTCGGTGCCGATCGAGACGAAGAAGGACCAGGTTCGCTGGCAAGGCGTGCTGGCTGCGCTCGACCAGTTGAAGTCCGTGACGCCGGTGCCGACTGTCGCGAACCGGCCTGCACAGTGATCCCTGTGCAGTTACTCCACTTCAAGCCGAAAATCTCCGCGATGTAATCGTGCAACTCGCGTTGGTGCGTTTTCATCGTCGTTGCCACAGGATTCGGGCGGATTCCAGTGGGACTGCAACGCCGTCGCAGTGCGGCATCACTCGCGCCGTATAGTCGCTCACTGGACGTGCAGTAGGTACGGTAGCGCGATAGACGCAGCGGCGGGATGCGTCGGGGATCGGCTGCACGCACTTCATTTCCACCCGTACGGGATCGCCGCCGTTGATTCCGTCCGCGTAGAGCTCAACTCGCGCCGCATTCGGGTCGAGATCGTTCAGAAAGATTTCACCTTCAAACGTGTGGTGGCCCGCGTTGGTTTCGACCCGCAAGTCTCCGAAGCGCAACGAGCCCCACTCCCGATCCACCGCATGCTGCCAATCGACCATTTGCCTGCCCACTGCGCCTTTATTCGCCGCGCGCTCAAGGTAGGCGGCTGCCGCCGGGAGATAGTGCTGTTCCGAATATTCGCGCACCGCGCGGTCGGCGGAGAAGCGCGGGGTCAACCGCGCCATGCTCTCCCGCATTCGCTTGATCCATGCGGTGGGAACGCCGCTCTGGTCGCGGGCATAAAACTCCGGGATCACCTCCCGCTCGAGCAGGTCGTAGAGCGCGTTGGCCTCGGCAGCGTCCCACGCCGGGTCATCACCATGCTCCTGGCCGTCTCCCAATGCCCAGCCCACTTCAGGCGTGTAGGCTTCCGCCCACCAGCCGTCCAATTCCGAGACATTGATGCCTCCATTGACGAGCACTTTCATCCCGCTCGTCCCGCAAGCTTCCCAAGGCCGGCGTGGCGTGTTGATCCAGACATCCACGCCTTGCACCAGGCGCTCGGTCAGGAGCATGTCGTAGTCGCTCAGGAAGACGACGTGGGGTCGGGTCTCTGGCTGGCGGATGAAATTTATCCATTCATGGATTAAGGCCTGCCCCGCCTGGTCCTCCGGATGGGCCTTGCCGGCGATGATGAGTTGCACCGGGCGCTGAGAATTAGACAATAGACGAAGGAGCCGCTGCCGGTCGTGCAGCAGCAGGTTCGGTCTCTTGTAGGTCGCGAAGCGGCGCGCAAAGCCCAGGGTCAACGTGTTGGGATCAAATAGATGTTTCGCCCTGTCAATCGACTCGGGCGACGAGCCGGAGGCAGCCAGTTGCCGGGATAGTCGCCCGCGCGCGTATTCCACCAGAGACCTGCAGGCGCTAGTACGAAATTTCCAGAGCTCGGAGTCGGAGATTCGCCGAATCTCCTGCTCCATAGTTTCCGTTGTCCCCAGCCAACACCCCTTGCCACAGGCTCCCGCCCACAAATCGTCGGCCGGAGCCGAGTCCCAGGTTGGCATATGGACTCCGTTGGTCACGTATCCGACTGGGATCTCTTCCTCGGGCCAGTTCGGAAAGAGCGTCTCAAAGAGGTGCCGGCTGACTTTCCCATGCAAGCGACTCACGCCATTCACCGCCCCGCTCCCCCGGATGGCCAGATACGCCATGTTGAAACTCTCCGACGAGTCATTCGGATTCTGGCGACCCAAGGCAAGCAAATCATTTATTTGAATGCCGAGCTTTTCTTGGGCGTACCGGCCGAGGTATCGTTCAATGAGAGCTGGAGGGAAACGATCGAAGCCGGCAGCTACCGCCGTATGGGTGGTGAAGAGGTTGCCCGCTCGCGTCACGGCCAGCGCGACCTCGAAGGGTTGCGCGGTTTCCTGCATGAAATCACGGGCGCGTTCCAACACGGCGAAGGCCGCGTGCCCTTCGTTCAGGTGACAAACTTCCGGGTGGATGCCAAGTGCGTCCAGCAGGCGCCAGCCGCCAAGACCGAGAATGAGCTCTTGCTTGAGGCGCAACTCCGGACCGCTCCCGTAAAGCTCGCTGGTGATTCCTCGATGAGCAGGAAAGTTCGCCGCGTCGTTGCTGTCCAGCAGATAGAGCTTCACTCTGCCCACCTGAACCTGCCAGGCGCGCAGCCAGACCGAATAACCGGGCAACGCGACCTCCAACCGCAGCCACTCGCCGTCGGGTTGGCGCAACGGCATGATCGGCAGTTGACCTGGGTCATTATAGGGGAAGAGGGCCTGTTGCGCGCCGTCCTGGTCAATGACCTGGCGAAAATAGCCTCGTTGGTAGAGCAACCCCACTCCGACGACCGGCACCCCCAGATCGCTGGCGGCTTTGAGTTGATCCCCGGCCACGTTGCCAAGTCCACCTGAGTAAATGGGCAGCGCTTCGCTCAACATGAATTCCATGCTGAAATACGCCACGCAGGTCAAGGAAGCCTGCGGATCATGTTGCTGAAACCACGCCGGCGCCCCCGCCGCCTGGCGCTTGGCTTGCAGAAGGTCATCGATGCTTTTGCGAAAGGCAGAATCGGCCAGCGCCCGCCTGAGTTTGTCCCGCGAAACCGCCTGCAGGACAACCCAAGGGTTCTGCGTCAGTTCCCACAGGGTAGGATCCAGCTTCCGCCACACTTCGTCGGTCGTGTGATTCCAGGACCAGCGCAGATCCAGGGCCAACTCTGCCAGAGAATCGAATCCCTCGATGTCCTTGGGCAAATAACTGTAAGTGGTCTTGCTGAGAGGAGTTTGTTCGCTCATGATTGTTCCTTCAATATTTTTGCCGTTTAAATGTTTTCAGATCGAGGTCCGCAGCCTGGAGGTACGGTCCACCCGCCGATTGCAAGTTAACGCGCCGCCAGTCCCATGTAATTATCGGCCCGTTGCTTAAACTCGAAAATGGGGTGAACACCCCATAGCGTCCACCTCGCTTTGTCGTGATGATTGCCGCGCAGCATGTGAAAGGTTTGAAAACGACTGAGCTTTTGGAACATCCGACGAAACCGTTTGAGGTGTCGATTGTCCCGGATAGGGTATAACCCTTGCCGTGGAATCATTGAGCGTGGCTTTGGTTCACGCCTGATCAAAATTCCCAGGCGCTCTGGCCCTATTGAATTCTTCAACGCCCGCATGGGTAAAACACCCCATAGCCGCAGTGCTTTTAACTCACTTAGATTTCCTTACGGGCGATTGTTGTTATTAGCCATGAAAACAAATCTTTATGAGCAGCGTAAACGTTTCGAGTCTCGATCCGGCGCAATTGGATCGACTGTGCATTAACACGATTCGTTTCCTGTCGGTGGATGCCGTGGAGAAAGCCGAGAGCGGCCACCCAGGGCTGCCTATGGGCGCTGCTCCCATGGCCTATGTGTTATGGACGCGGTATCTCAGGCACAATCCAGCCCATCCGCATTGGTTCAATCGGGACCGGTTTGTGCTGTCGGCTGGACATGGTTCGATGTT
>JBEKFN010000269.1:0-6091 GCA_050013295.1 Terriglobales bacterium | reverse complement strand
TGGCGGCGCGAAATTCAGCCTGGCGTCTTCGTGGGCCAGTTGGTGCGGCCTCTGGAATCGGTGGGGTGCTACGTTCCGGGCGGGCGCTATCCTTTGCCTTCCACGGTGCTCATGACGGTGATTCCTGCGCAGGTCGCCGGTGTGCGGCAGATTCGCGTGGCGTCTCCGCGCCCGGCGCAGACAACGCTGGCGGCGGCTGCATTCCTGGGCGTGCGCGAGTTTTACCGCGTCGGCGGGGCGCAGGCCATCGCTGCCCTTGCCTACGGAACTGAAGAAATTCCGCGCGTGGACAAGATCGTTGGTCCGGGCAACCGCTACGTCACTGCTGCCAAGAAATTGGTGGCTTTCGATTGCGCTATTGAATTTCTAGCTGGCCCTACCGAAGCCGTCGTCATCAGCGCAGACGGCGATCCGGCTTGCATCGCTTCCGACCTGGTGGCGCAGGCGGAACATGATCCCGACGCGCTGTGTATTTTCATAACAACTTCACGCGGGTTAGCGAAAAAAGTTCAGCACGAAGTGCGCGTGCGCTCGCGCGCCAATCCGATTGCCGCCGAAGCGCTCTCCCGGCGCGGCGCCATTCTTCTGGTTGCTTCGCTTGAACAGGCGGTCGAAGCGTCGAATCGCATCGCGCCCGAGCATCTCACGCTTCCGGCGGCGTTGGCGCCGGCAGTGCAGCACGCGGGCGCGGTTTTCCTGGATGAGTTCACACCTCAGGCCGCGGGCGACTATGTTTCCGGACCGAACCATGTGCTGCCCACGGGTGCGATGGCTCGGGTGCGTGGCGGCCTCAGCGTGCTTGATTTCGTACGCGTCATTGGCTGTCAGCAAGTGTCCCGTGCGGGAATCCGCGGGATCGGGCCGCCGGGCATTACGCTGGCAACTGCCGAAGGATTGACGGGACATGCGGAGGCGTTCCGAGTGAGGTGCTCCCATGCTTGAAGCTCGCGATGCGGTAAAGAAGTTGCACACCTATCGGCCCCCGTTGGCTGGCCGCACGGGGCTGCGTCTCGATTTTAATGAGAGCACAATCGGATGTTCGCCGCGCGTGCTGGCGGGGCTGCGGTCGCTCGATGCGGAGTGCCTGGCGCGTTATCCCGAGCGCGAGCCGGTGGAAAAACTGGTCGCGCGTTTTCTGGGACTCGATGCGGCACAGGTCTTGCTCACAAACGGCGTCGACGAAGCGATTCATCTGCTCTGTTCCACGTATCTCGACCCTGGAGACGAAGCGCTTATCGTTGTGCCCACCTTCGCCATGTACGCGATCTTTGCTTTGGCCGAAGGCGCGCGCGTTATCGAGGTGCCTGCCGGCGACAATTTTGTATTTCCCACGCAGCAACTGCTCGCTCAAATTAGCCCGCGCACGCGGCTCATCGCGGTGGCGAATCCTAACAATCCGACCGGAGCCGCGGTGGCAGGCAATGTCCTCATTCAGATTGCGCAAGCAGCGCCGCAAGCCGCACTGCTCGTCGATGAGGCGTATTTCGAATTTCACGGAGAAACGCTCATCGACCGCACTCGGCAAATCGAGAATCTTTTCGTGGCGCGCACTTTTTCCAAGGCCTACGGCCTTGCCGGTCTGCGAATTGGCATTCTTGCGGGAGACGCACGGCAGATAGCGATGGTTCGTCGCGTTGCCTCGCCCTACAGCGTCAACGTGGCCGCGCTCGCAATTCTTCCGGCGGCGATTCACGATCAGGAATATGTCAACGGCTATGTCGCGCAAGTGCGACGCAATCGCGAAAGATTACAGCTGGAGCTTGGCAGTCTCGCTTTAGATTACTGGCCGAGCCACGCGAATTTTGTCCTGGTCCGCATCGGCTTAGGCCACGCGGAATTTGTTCGCGCGCTGCGCGATCGCGGAATTCTGGTGCGCGACCGGCACTTTGATCCGGGATGCGAAGGCTGCGTCCGCCTCACCGTGGGGACGGACGAACACACGCAAACTCTCATTCTTGCCATGCGCGACGTAATCAATCAAATTGGGTTGCGAACCGGGTTGCGGAGGCCGTTTCCAAACGAGGTGCAGTCGTGAGGAAAGCTAAACTGCAACGCAAAACCGCGGAAACGGAAATTCAAATTGCCCTCACCATCGAAGGCCGAGGAAAGTACGAAGTCTCCACCGGAATCCGTTTTCTGGACCACATGTTGGAACTGTTTGCGCGTCACGGTGGATTCGACTTGAAACTCGCCGCCCGGGGCGACTTGGATGTGGATCAGCACCACACCGTGGAAGATGTCGGCATTAGTCTGGGTGAGGCGTTTGACCGCGCTCTGGGCGACCGGCGCGGCATCTGGCGAGCCGGGTATTTTCTGATGACGATGGACGAGACTCTCGGATTGGCGGCGGTGGACTTTGGCGGCCGCGCGGTGGCCGTGGTTGAGACCAAGGTTCGCGCGGTGCGAGTCGGCGATCTGCAGACGGAACTGGTGTGCGATTTTTTTGAGGGCTTCGCCCGCGGCGCGCGCGCGAATGTTCATGCGCGCGTGCTTTACGGGCGGTCCAGCCATCACAAGATCGAAGCGCTGTTCAAAGCTTTTGCCCGCGCCCTGCGCGTAGCCTGCTCGCGCGACCGGCGGTTGGGGCGCATGCTGCCGAGCACCAAGGGGCTTCTATGATCGCGATCGTGGATTACGGCGCGGGCAACCTGAATTCGGTGAAGAAGGCGTTTGACTATCTCGGCGCGGACGCTGTTCTAACCACGCAGCCTGAAATTGTCGCGGCGGCGGAGAAGATCGTGTTGCCCGGCGTCGGGCACTTCTCCGCGTTGGGCGCGCTCGACAACACGGGCTTGCGAGAAGCTGTGCTGCAAGGCGCGAGCGCGGGCAAGCCATTCCTGGGGATCTGCCTGGGAATGCAGTGGCTGTTCGAGGGCAGCGACGAGGCTCCCGAGTGTGCGGGAGCGGGAATTTTTGCCGGCCGATGCCGGCCGTTTCCTTCTTCGGTGAAATCGCCGCACGTGGGATGGAACTCGCTAGCGGTGCGGGAAGGTTCGCGCTTGCTGCGCAACGTCGCGCCTGAATCCTTTGTCTACTACACCCATTCATTTCAAGCGCCGGTGGTGGCCGCTACCACGGCGGCGACCGAATACGGAACGCAGTTTTCCGCCGTGGTTGAACAAGAAAATATTTTCGGCGTGCAGTTTCATCCGGAAAAATCGTGGACCGTGGGGCTGCTCATGCTCAAGAATTTCTGTGAGGTATAAGTGCTGACCAAACGCATCATCGCCTGTCTCGATATGGACGACGGCCGGGTCGTGAAGGGCGTGCAGTTTGTTAATCTGCGCGACGCCGGCGACCCGGCGGAATGTGCCGCCGCTCACGCCCGCGACGGCGCCGACGAGATCGTTCTGCTCGATATTACGGCTACCAGCGATAACCGACGAACGATGCTCGACGTAGTCTCCCGCACGGCGCGTTGTTTGTTTATTCCGTTCACGGTCGGCGGAGGAATCCGTGAACTCGCCGACGCCGAGGCCGTGTTCGAGGCGGGCGCCGATAAAATCGCGATCAACTCGGCTGCGGTGAAGGACTCGACACTGATCGGGAAAATTGCCGCTCGTTTTGGCTCGCAGGCCGTGGTGGTGGCCATCGATGCCAAGCGCGTAAACGGAGGTCTCGGATGCTTCGAAGTGTACGTTGCCGGCGGGCGCATTCCCACAGGCCGGGACGCGATTCAATGGGCGCGGGAAGCCGCGGCTTGCGGCGCGGGAGAAATCATGCTCACTTCGATGGACCGCGACGGGACCAAAGCTGGTTTCGATTGTGAGTTGACGCAGTTGGTGGCCGACGCCGTTTCCATTCCGGTGATCGCGTCGGGCGGCGCCGGTTCGGCGCGGGATTTCATTGAAGTCTTCCAGAGCGGGCGCGCGGACGCGGCTTTGGCCGCTTCCATTTTTCATTTCGGTCTCGAAAACATCGGACAATTAAAACTTGAGCTGCGCGCTGCCAACGTGCCGGTGAGGTGGCCATGCTGATTCCGTCAATCGACTTGATGGGCGGCAAGATCGTGCAGTTAGTTCAGGGAGAGAAGAAGAAACTGGAGTTCGACAATTTCGATTATTGGATCGAACGCTTTTCCAAGTATCCCGTAGTCCAACTCATCGACCTCGACGCAGCCATCGGCACCGGCGACAACCGGTCGTTGGTGAAGCAGATCGCCGGACGCCTGCCTTGCCAGGTTGGCGGCGGCATTCGCACGCTCGAAACTGCGCAGGAACTTCTGAACCTGGGCGCGCGCAAGGTGATCATCGGGTCCGCGTTGATGACCGAAGGCCGGATCAACCGGGAGTATGCGCGCGCACTGGCAGACAAACTCCCGAGGGCGGCACTCATGTTTGCTCTCGATTCCCGCGGAGGCCGGGTTGCGATTGACGGCTGGCGCACCCAGACTGCTGTCACTGCCTTCGACATGATTCGCGAGCTGGAGCCTTTCTGCGAGACCTTTCTCTATACCCACATTGACACGGAAGGCTTGATGGGAGGAATTCCGATGGAGACGGTTCACGCCATCCGGCGCGCCACCGAACGGCACCTGGTGGTCGCCGGCGGCATCATCGAACAGCACGAAATCGACAGCCTAGACGCGCTGGGAATTGATGCCGTGGTGGGCATGGCGCTGTATGCCGGGAAAATTCGGGGTTGAATTGAGGCTTTGATGGCATTCGTTGAGAACCAAGGGACAAAAATTTATTGGGATGAACAGGGGCAGGGAGCGCCGGTCCTCCTGATCATGGGCCTCGGCTATACGTCGGCCATGTGGTATCGCACACGACCGGCGCTGGCGCAACAGTTCCGCACGATTGCATTCGACAATCGAGGCGTGGGACTGAGCGACGTTCCTCCCGGGCCTTATTCGATTGCGACCATGGCATCGGACGCGGCTGCGGTTCTGGATGCCGCCGGTGTTGCCCGCGCTCACGTTTTTGGCGTTTCGATGGGCGGCATGATTGCGCAGGAATTCGCGCTGCAGTATCCGGCGAGGACGCGCTCGTTGATTCTGGGCTGCACCGCGGCCGGCGGACCTTCGGCGGTGCGCGCGGAGAACAACGTGATAGACCTACTAATGGCGCGCGGCATGACTCTGGAGCAAGCGCGGGAAGCCGTTCTTCCTTACATCTATGATGCGGCCACGCCGCGAGAGAAGATCGACGAAGATACCAAGGTGCGCGAGCGCTGGCTGCCTTCGCTCGAAAGCTACATGGCACAACTACAGGGGATCCTGGCGTGGGAGAGCTACAGCCGAATCGCTCAGATCACGGCGCCGACGCTGGTCGTCCATGGAAAATCGGATGCGCTGGTGCCGCCGGGTAATGGAGAGTTGATCGCAGCGCGGATTCCCGGCGCAAAACTCGTCCTGCTCGAGCATGCGAGTCACTTGTTTACTACCGACCAGCCTCAAGCGGCACACAAGGAAATCCTCGAATTTCTTTTGTCGCAGGCTGGCTGAGAGCCGGGCCTGACAGCAACAAGGTCATGAGGCCGTGTCATGAGTCGGTTCCTTGGTCGAAAGTGAACCTCAATCGGGCTGGCGTAGAGCGAATCCAGAGTTGCCGCAGCCACTGGCAGCTGCCGAGCTGCGCTCGGCTTGGACGGCCGAGGGCGGCCGTCCCTACACGAGCTTTCCTCAAAGCGCAGCCATCCGCCTTTGAATCAGCAGGAAGTATAGGGCGAGCAGAATAAGCAGGAATCCGTTCAGGCTGAGCACCACCGGCGCCGTAAACAGGGGAACGAGCCATCCCGACAACAGATTCCCCATCGGCATGCCGCCGCGGAATGCGAAATTGTAGACGCTCATCACGCGCCCGCGCATTTCGTTCGTGGTAATCAGCTGCACCAGCGAATTCACCGTGGCAAAGACCGCCATCATGGATGCGCCCACCAGCACCAGGAAGGTCTGGCTCAGCGGCAGCGACTTGGAAAGGGCAAATCCGGAAATCCCAGCGCCCAAGCAGATGAGGGCGCCGAGAGCGACGAGTCCCTTTTTTTTGATATTGCCCGCGGTCGCGATGGTCAGCGAGCCGCAAATTGAACCGAGTCCCATGAGGGCGAGGAGATTGCCGTAGGTCTCCGGACCGCGATGGAAGATGTC
>JBEKFN010000268.1:0-7151 GCA_050013295.1 Terriglobales bacterium | reverse complement strand
CTCCAATTGGCGCATCAGCTCTTCGATGGCGGTGAGCACCGAGTCGATACGGCCAAAGCAAGCATCGAAAACATCGCCGGTGCTGCCCGCCTCCGCGCTCTTCGCCTGCATTTTCTCGGTGGCAACCTTCATCTCCTGGGCCTGCTTGGCGGCGGACGCGGCGGCGGTTCGCAGGTTTTCCAGGCAATCCCGGTTTTGCGTTTGCGCTTCCCGCAACCTCTCGTTGCTGGCGTCGGAGAAGGTCTTCATCACCTCGTTCGTCTGCTGCACCAGGTTCAGGATCTCTTGCATGGCCTGCCCGGATTGATCGGTAATCTGGTTCCATTCCGCCGAAGCCTCCTTGATACTCTTCGAGATCGCCAATATTGCGTTGGCTTGCGTCCCCAAGCGGCTGGCTTCAATGATGGAGTTGAAGGCGAGCAGCCGAAGGCGGTCGCCGATGGACTTCGACCTTTGCAAATGTTCACTCACCAATTGCATCAGGTTTGAGAGCCCTCCGAGATTGCTCTGGATTCTCCCGCTGTAAGCCTGGCTCTCGCGTTCGAGCAGTTCGATGTGGGCGAGCTGGGACGATACTTCGCGCTCCTGCTCGAGGACCATGGGTCCGATCCCGACCACTTCGGACGTGCTTACTCTCATGATGTCGCCCATGCACGTCCGGATCTGAGAAGTCCAGCTGGAGACGGTTTCCTTGATCGTTCGCAGCTGATAAATCTGGATCGTAAGGCCGCCGTAGACCCGAGGCAGCTCCCGATCGATTCCGTTCTCCGCGTTTCCATTCTCCGAGTCCTCTGCGCCGCGCATTCTCCGAGCCATGAGTACAAGCGCCTCCTGCACATGTTCGATTTGCTGGCGAGTGATGTCGTGAGCCTGGATGGCGGCCACCACTCCGGCAATCTGCCGGGCGATATTCTCCACGCACATCTTGAATTGCACCGGCGTCCTGGAGAGCTGCGTCAGGCTGCTGTCCACCACCGCCAAGGCATTACCCAGGTCGGCTTCAATGCGGGCCAGTTCCGCCCGCTGACGTGGGAGTTCGGCAGAAAGCACGCCCCCGGCGGCCCGCCGTTTGGCTTGCGAGTTCCCGAGTATCCTTGGACGCCGATTTCGAGAAGTCGGCTAACTCGTTCGCCAGGTAATGGAAGCCGGCGCCCACGGTGCCGAGGTGAGCCACTTCGATATTCGTAAGCACGCTTAGCGCCTTGATCTTGAAAGCAATCGCCTCCTGGCCGCTAGTTACTAGAGATAGCCGATGCAGCAGCTTGACTTCCCTGGTCACTGTCTCCAGTATCCCGGTAGTCGCCTGCAGCCTGTCTTCAATGAAGCATCTGGCCGCGGCGCCCAGAGTTTGCACCTTGGGCAGAACGGAGCTGATACTTTCATTCTCGACACACCCGACAATGGCGGCCGCCAGCGTCAAGATTGTGTCGGCATGCCCGGCCAGCACCTCAAAGGCCCTGGCCACTGCCCCGATCTCGCTGTCGACCACCCGCGCCATCGCGCACAGCTCGCCCTTAGCCTGAACAAGCGTGGCGACAACTTCCGCTTTGGCTCCAACACTCATCGCGACCTTTCCGGCGTGGGAGCCAACGCCCGATCGAAGCTGCTCATAGGACGACCCCGCGGGATTCAGTTAAAAGAGGGCTGACCCACAGGCGGAACCGTTGAGTCGGTGGAAACATCAAGTTCATTTGGCTTATTCATATTCGAAACTCGTAAGTTCTCCTTTGTCGATGAGTTAGAAACCGCTTACTTTTCTTCTTGATCCCAGGTGTTGTTGAGTAGATCGGCTGTAGATCCCTGGACTGTAATCTGCACGTTCGACAGTTCGTCCCTATGCTCCCGGCAAGTCGAAGAGTAACCGTCAGATCGTGGCCAGATTCGTCGCAAACCACATTCTCTTTGTAATTTTCTCTGCGGATGGTTGCACGTGTGACGCCGTCATTGCAGAGCCGATACCTTTGGGTGAGGTGAACTGATTGAGCGTTGGCGTGCCACCATGGTCAGCTGCCTGCCAGAGCGGCGGTCGAGAACGACTTGTTGCACGAACGGGCTGGCTTAAAGCGCCGTATAGTCGTGCTCCCGCGGTGTCAGTTCCCGGTTGATGCAACCTCATGTGTACAACTATGTACAACCCCAACACTCTTATTTAAACTGACTGGAGGGGCAGCGATGTCTTCCTCGTCCAGCAGAAAACACGCGGGCGCTGGCGCAGCGAGTGATCAACCCGCGGTCCCCGAGCCTTCGTTCGCCGAGCGCGCGCGCACTTTGGTGTACTTGGCTCGCATCGGAAGCCTTTCGACCCTTTCGCGCAAACAGCCGGGGTTTCCTTTCGGATCCGTGATGCCCTACGCTTTGGACGATCGCGGGCGTCCGATTTTCCTTATCAGCACAATGGCCATGCATACGCAGAACTTGCAGGCGGACCCTCGCGCTAGCTTGCTGGTGACCCAGAATGACGCCGACGCCGGCGGTGATCCGCTCGGAGCATCCCGGGTCACGCTGCTAGGAAATGTTCTGCCGATACCGGCCTCGGAGGTGGCCGAGGCTCGCAAGCTCTACTTAGCGCGTTACGCCAACAGCAAGTATTGGGTAGATTTTGAAGACTTTTCTTTTTATCGCATGGACGCGGTCGACGTTTACTACGTTGGCGGCTTCGGAGTGATGGGCTGGGTATCCGCCTCTGAATATGGCCATGCACAGCCCGACCCTCTCGCCGACTCGATGGCCGAAATCATTCAGCACATGAATGCCGACCACAAGGATGCGCTGGTTCTGCTCGCCCGGGTATTTGCACGCATTGAGTCGCAGGAAGCAAAGATGACCGCGGTCGACCGCCTCGGGTTTCATGCGCGCTTGAAAACCCAGGATGGTATAAGGGGCGCTCGTATTGCATTCTTGCGAGAAGTGAGCAACGCGGCAGAAACCAGAGAGGTTCTGGTAGAGATGGTGCAGCAGGCGCGCTCAATGGTGTAATGTCCGCTATTGGAGCCGCCGAGTGGCACGGAGTCCCTTACTATGGAAGGCGCCTAAGCCTAATGACCGCATCCCGTTCAGACGCGCTGGTGCTTTTCGGTGTGACGGGAGATCTCGCCCACAAGATGATCTTCCCGGCACTCTATGCGATGGCGAAACGAGGCGCCCTCAAGGTGCCGGTAATCGGGGTCGCCTTCCCGAAGTGGAGTCTGGAGCGTCTGCGCAAACGCGTCACGGACAGCATCAAGCGATCCGGCGGAATCGATAACCAGCGTGCCCTGCACCATCTTCTGTCCCTGCTCACGTACGTGAGTGGGGATTACAAAGACCCGGGCACGTTCACGGCGATAAAAAGTGCGCTGGGCAGGGCGCGGCGCCCGGCGCACTACCTCGCTATCCCGCCCTCACTCTTCGAAACAGTGATCGAAGGACTCGGTGCCGCGAACCTGGCCGAGCACGCGCGCGTGATTGTCGAAAAGCCCTTCGGACGTGACCTCGCCTCCGCGCGGGAACTCAACCACGTCGCGCACTCGGTGTTCCCGGAAAACTCGATCTTCCGCATCGACCACTACCTCGGGAAGGAGGCGATCATGAATATCCTCTATTTCCGCTTCGCCAATTCGTTCCTGGAGCCGATCTGGAACCGCAACTACGTGGCCAGTATTCAGATAACCCTATCCGAGGATTTCGGGGTGGGGAACCGCGGCGCGTTTTACGAAACTGCCGGCTGTGTGCGCGATGTGATCGAGAACCATCTCTTCCAAATCGTGGCGCTGCTTGCCATGGAGCCGCCGGCCGGTAGGCACTTTGAAGCCGTGCAAAACGAGAAGGCTAAGATCTTTCAAGCCATGCGCCCGCTGAAGATCGACGACTTGGTGCGCGGCCAGTACGCTGGCTACGGGAAGGAGCCAGACGTGGCGAAGAACTCCGACGTCGAGACTTTCTGCGCCCTGCGTCTTTTCATCGACTCATGGCGCTGGGAGGGGGTGCCGTGGTACCTGCGCTCCGGCAAATACCTGGCCGATACCGCGACTGAGGTCCTGGTGGAGCTGAAGCCGCCGCCGCAGAGGCTTTTCGCCGACTCGGCGCCAATTCCAAAAACCGGCCCGGCCAACTACGTCCGCTTCCGGCTCTCTCCCAGTTCGGCCATCGCCCTCGCCGCTCGCGTCAAACTCGCAGGGAAGGAGTTCGTCGGAGACCAGCGAGAGCTCTATCTATTAGAAGAACAGCAGGGAGAGGAATCGCCCTACGAGCGGCTTTTGGGCGACGCCATGACCGGCGATGGAGCGCTCTTCACCCGTGAAGACGCGGTTGAAGCCGCCTGGGCGGTGGTCGATCCAGTCCTTAAGAACCACCACCGGGCTCGGCCCTACAGGCGCGGCAGTTGGGGGCCGAAAGAGGCCGACGCGCTCATCGCTGCAGACGGCTATTGGCACAACCCCAGCCCCAAGGAGGCATCGGGATGCTGAGCCCGCTGAGGCTGTCGGGGGAATGCGGGCTCTACCCCTCAGGGCAGAGCCTCACACGCTCAGAACTGGAATCGGCACCGCGCAAATGATGGCGTAGCCGTGGATCCGCAAGTTACCGCCATAGGGGTAGCACACGGTAACCAGCAAATCCGCCTTCGTCTGCTGCGCAGCTTGGCTCAGCACCTTAGGCACGTCACCACTGCCGATGAATACGTCCGCCTTGATGCCCATGTCTTGCTGAAGGTCGGCGAGATGCCGAGAAGCGTCGCCGACCAGTTGCTCCTTCCACCCCGGAACTACGTAGCTGCCGCCAGGTCCCCAAAGCTCCACCGAGGGAGTGACGTGGGCGAGCGTAAGATGGGCACCGAATTCGGTGGCCATCTGCGCGGCCCACGACACAGTCATAGGACTACGGGGACCGAAATCGACCGCGCACAGGACGTTGCGGATCGCAAACTCCTGCGCTGGCGATTCTTCCACGTGGCCTCCGGTCCAAACCGGGCACTCGGTCCCGTGTAGTACTTTCGCGGTCACCGAGCCCAGCAGAAACTGGTTGAACGTGAAGCCATGGGAGGGCATCATGATCAGGTCGGCCTTTTCCACCTGAGCCGTCTCCACAATGGCCTGGGCCGGGTTGCCCTTGACCAACATGGGCCGGATGGCCAGGCCCTCAAGCTCGCGTCCGAGAGACTGGTCCAGGTTTTTCGGCGCCCGTTTAACCATCTCAGCCAGCAAATCCCACCGCGCCAGCTCGGCGTTGTCCGTGGGCACGCCGGCGGCATGACTCCGCGCGGTCACGACGTGCAGCATCACAATCTCAGAATGGAAATGGCGGGCCAATGTCGCAGCCTGATGAACCACACGCAGCGAGGCGTTCGGGAAATCAACCGGCAGAAGAATCTTCTTAATATTCAGCATCGCGCACCCGCCGGAGAGTCAAAATGCCGCAGACCGTCTCCCTCAGGACGTTCCCAACCTAGTTTGCAGTGTAACGCAATCTTCCTCGAACCCCGTTCCTGGACCGCGACACGGTGATCGCGCACGTTTCGACGTAGGTTGAGAGAAGTTGACCCGGTCAGCCATATCGCGGAAGAACTAACCGCAGCGAGACTATCTTTGGCGCGCGTTCAGCTTGTCGAGTGCGCGCTTCAATTCTTCAAGCTTCTGTCCAGCCTCGCCGAGCTTGCCTTCCGCCGTCAGGCGCTGGTAGTCGGCAAGATCTTTGGCGGCTTCCGCGATGAGCGCATTGAGATTGACATCCGCCGCCGACTGGGACGACGGCTGAGGCGGCGCGGCGGATGCCGGTGCGCGTGGCGCCGGCTCCGCGGGGACTGCAGCGGCGGTCGTTGACGGGGCACTAAGGGACGAGGTCGCTCCGCCAAAGAGGGCTGCCATCGCCGACTCAAACGTTGGTCCATAAGCGAGCTTATCCTGCAGCGCGAGCACCACCAGACGCAACTCCGGCATCGGACTGCGCTCGGCCTGCAGGTAAATCGGCTCCGCATACAACAGCGCGCGCCCCGACGGAATCACCAGCAGGGCCCCGCGCCGCACGTGCGAGCCTTGCTGATTCCACAGCGTCAATTGTCCGGAGAGCTGCGCGTTCTGATCGATTCGCGCCTCGATTTGCAGGGGTCCGTCGACCAGCTTCGTTTTGGGAAAGTTGTAGACCACCGACGTGCCGTAATGCGCGCCGTCGCTGCGCCCGGCAATCCAGCCAATCAGATTATTCCGGTTGGACGGCGTGAAGGGCAGAATCTCCACGAACTCCTCGCCGGTTTCGCCCGGCAGTTTCATCAGCACGAAATTCGGTTGCATCGCCTGCGTTACTTGTTGTCCTCCCTCGCTCATGCCGACTTCGGTGGCGACCGTCCACAAATCTTCACGGTTATAGAACGCTTCCGGATCGGTCATGTGATACAGGCCGTAAACCTCCGCCTGCAGCTTGAGCAACAACTCGGGGTAGCGCACGTGTTTGCGCAGCCCGGCCGGCATCAGAGCCGCATCCTTGAACAGTCCGGGAAAGATGCGGCGGTAGGCTGCGATGATCGGATCCTCCGTATCGAAAACGTAAAACGTGGTCGTGCCATCGTAGGCGTCGATCACCACCTTGACGCTGTTCCGCATGTAGTTAATGGAATTGTTGTCGAGCTGGTAATGGCTCGAATACGGATAGCTGTCGGAAAGCGTGAACGCATCCATGATCCACGAAAGCCGGCCATCGTCGCCGAGCACAATGTAAGGATCAGGATCGTAAGTAAGGAACGGCGCCAATGTCGTTACGCGATCGCGCAAGCTGCGGCGCATCAGCAGCCGGCTTTCCTTGGTCACGTCATCGCTGAACGGCAGTTTGGCGAGGTCGTCGCGGTCGAGCGCGATAATAATGCGGCGCAGAAAACTGCCGAGCACGACGCCGCCGTTGCCTTCATATGACGTGAGGCTGTTGCTCGCGCCTTGCGGGTAGTTGAATTCCTTTTGCCGCGTCTTCACGTAGACGTCGGTGTTGGTCATCTCGCCGAAATAAATCTCCGGGCGCGTCACGCTCAGACCACGCACCGTGCTCTGGACCGGCATGTTGCTCAGCATCAGCGTGGGCAGCCCTTCTGGCGTAAATCCATTGACCGGGTTCATGGTGATGCCGTAGCCGTGGGTATAGATCATCTTGTCGTTGATCCAGTTGCGGCTGCTCTCCGGGAGTTTGTCGAC
>JBEKFN010000267.1:0-6106 GCA_050013295.1 Terriglobales bacterium | reverse complement strand
TGGCGGGTTTCCGGATCGGGCAAGAAGCTGTGGAAGCAGAAGGGCACGGGGCGGGCGCGTATCGGCTCCATCCGTTCGCCGCTGTGGCGCCACGGCGGCACGGTGCACGGGCCGCAGCCGCGCTCCTATGATTTCGCCTTTCCAAAGAAGAAGCTGCTGGGCGCGCTGCGCTCGGCGTTGGCTTCGAAGTTTGCCGACGGCAAGCTGATGGTGGTGACGTCGTTCGAGGTGAAAGAGCCGAAGACGAAGCTGTTTCGCGAAGCGCTCGACAAGCTGAAAGTCGATGGCACGACGCTCCTGGTGGATATTTCGACGGCCGAGAACAAGAACCTGGAGTTGAGTTCGCGCAACATCGACGGCCTCGAACTGGTGCGAGCGAACGAAGTGCATCCCTATCACATCATGCGTTATACCCACGTGGTGTTTGCGCAACCGGCGCTCGAGAAGCTGCAGGATTCGCTGAAGAAGACGGCAACACGGCGCCAGCACGAGGCCGAGCCGGTAGAAGAAGAAGAAAAGAAGAAACCGGCGCGGCGCCTGCGCAAGACGAAGACTAAGGCGGAGGTAGCCTGAGATGAAATCCGCGTATCAGATTATTCAGAAGCCGGTGATCACCGAAAAGGGCCTCGGCATTAAAGAGACGCAGAATACGCTGGTATTCCAAGTGGCGCCGAAGGCGACGAAGACCGAGATCAAGGAAGCGGTGCAGGCGATCTTCAAGGTGAAAGTAGCTTCGGTGCGCACCGCGAATTATCCCGGGAAAGAACGGCGGCGGGGCAAGTTCACGGGTTACCGTCCGGACTGGAAGAAGGCGTACGTGCGGTTGAAAAGCGGCGAGAAGATGCCGGAGTACGCGCAGAATCTGTAATGCAGTCGTTAGTCGTTGGTCGTTGGGAAAAGCGAACGACTAACGACTAACGACCAAGAGCAGTGAGCTAGATATGGCCATTAAAACCTACAGACCGACAACGCAGACGCTGCGCTATCGCACCACGCTCGTCACCGACGATATTACGTCGAAGAAACCGCACAAGCCGCTGGTTGAGGGCAAGCTGCGGACGGGTGGGCGGCGCAATTCCGGGGACACGACCATGCGGTTCCGGGGCGGCGGCAACAAGCGCAAGCTGCGCACGATTGACTTCAAGCGCGACAAGCACGGGATTCCGGCGACGGTCGAGACCATCGAATACGATCCGGGGCGCTCGGCGCGCATCGCCCTGCTGAGCTACGCCGATGGCGAGAAGCGTTACATTGTTCAGCCCGATGGACTGAAGGTTGGGCAAAAGATTTTGAGCGGACCCGAAGCCGATATTCTGGTCGGGAACGCTCTCCCGCTGCGCAATATTCCGCCGGGCACGACGATCCACAATATCGAACTGCGTCCTGGTAAAGGCGCGCAGATGGTGCGCTCGGCGGGCAGTTCGGCGCAGTTGATCGCAAAGGAAGGCGACTACGGACTGGTGAAATTGCCTTCGGGCGAGACTCGCAAGGTGCTGCTCGGTTGTTTAGCGACGATCGGGCAGGTAGGCAACACGGACCACGAAAACGTTACCTGGGGCAAGGCGGGACGCACGCGGTGGGTGGGAAAGCGTCCGCATAACCGCGGCGTTTCGATGAACCCGGTGGACCATCCGCATGGCGGCGGTGAAGGCAAGACGTCGGGCGGACGTCATCCGGTAACGCCGTGGGGCCAGCCGACGCGTGGATACAAGACGCGGAACAACAAGCGGACCGATACGTTTATCGTGAACCGGAGAAAGAAAGGTTAGATGCAAGGTTTCAGAGTTTCAAGGTTTCAACGAAAAATCCGAAGCTTCAGCCCCGATTACTGAGAGCTGAAAGCTGAGAGCTGAGAGCTGACTTTATGGCACGTTCAACAAAAAAAGGACCGTTCGTGGACGCGCAGCTGGCGACGAAAGTGGAAGCCATGAACGCGCGTAACGAGAAGAAGGTGCTGCGGACGTGGTCGCGGCGCTCGACGATTATTCCGGAGATGGTGGGACACACGATTGCCGTGCACAACGGACGGAAGTTCATTCCGGTATATGTGACCGAGAACATGGTGGGGCACAAGCTGGGCGAATTCAGCTTTACCCGTCAGTTCAAGGGGCACTCGATGAAAGCGGCGACCGAGGTTGCAGCCAAACCGGCGGGCGTGCCCGGCGGACCGGGAGCCATAGTGCCGTCGGCGCCGGCGGCGCCCAAGGCGTAAAAGGCAGCTACTGGCTGCTGGCTCTTAGCTAGGAGCTAGAAGCTAGGAGCTAGAAGCTGAGAGACAGGAAATGGAATTTCGAGCGGAAGCAAGGTACATGCGCGTCTCGCCGCAGAAGGCGCGGCTGGTGTTGAACCTGATCAAGGGACGGCGCGTGGAAGAGGCGCGAAACACGCTGGCCTTCACCAAGAAGCGCGTGGCGGCGACGGTCGCGAAGCTGTTGCAGTCGGCAATCGATAACGCGAATTTCCTGAGCACCGAAAAGGGCCTGGATGTCGATCTCGATAACCTGTACGTGAAGCAGGCGGTGGCGAACGATGGGCCGCGCATGAAGCGGATTCGTCCGGCGCCGATGGGCCGTGCCTACCATTATGTACGGCGCATCGCGCATATTGAAATCGTGCTGGCGGAGAAGAACAGGAACGGCGTACCGGTAGGGACGGCGGCGGCAGGCGAGAAGACGGCTAAGCCTGCGGCTCGGCCAAAGCCGAAAGCGAAAGCGAAGAGCAAGGCGCCAGCGAAGAAGAAGGCGGTCGGTAAGAAGGCGACCGCGAAGAAGTAGGTCGTGTGGTGACGGGGCTCCGCCCCGTCCCGGCGGGGCAAAGCCCCGCCACCACACAAGCAGTTTCCAGAGACGCGGGATTAGGAGCAACGATGGGACAAAAAGTTCATCCTTACGGATTCCGGCTGGGCTACACCAAGCCGTGGAAGTCGCGCTGGTTTGTCGAGAAGGACTACGACAAGCTGCTGCTCGAAGACTATAAGCTCAAGACCGAGCTGAAGGAAAAGCTCAAGTCGGCGGGTGTGAGTTCGGTCGAGATCGAGCGTCCGGGCAATAAGCTGCGGATCATCATCAAGACGGCGCGCCCGGGCATCATCATCGGGCGCAAGGGCGCGGAAATCGACAAGTTAAAGCAGGATCTGCAGAAGAAGACGACGCGCGAGGTGCATGTCGATATCCAGGAAGTGCACAAGCCGGAGCTCGATGCGCAGCTCGTCTCGGAATCGATTGCGCTGCAACTGGAAAAGCGCGTCGGTTTCCGGCGGGCGATGCGCAAGTCGGTGGATTCGGCGCTGCGCTTCGGATGCAAGGGCATCAAGGTGCGGGTGAGTGGGCGTCTGAATGGCAACGAAATCGCGCGTTCGGAGTGGTATCTGCAGGGGCGGTTGCCGCTGCACACCCTGCGCGCCGATATCGACTACGGTTTCACCGAGGCGCGCACAACCTATGGCGTGATTGGCGTGAAGTGCTGGGTTTATAAAGGCGAGATTCTACCGGCCAAGAAGCGCGAAGCGACACCGGCGCGGGAAGTTAGCACCACGGGAGCGTTTTAGAAGGTCAGAGGGCAGAGGTCAGATTGCAGAGGTTGAGGCGATTGCGCGGCGTCTGAGCCGCACGCCGAAATCCTGAGCGAAGCGAAGGATCTTGGCAGCCGCGAAGCTCCTGCTGAGACCTGACAACTGAGAGCTGAGAGCTGAATTATGTTGATGCCGAAGAAAGTTAAGTACCGCAAGCAGCAGCGCGGACGCATGACGGGGAAGGCCTGGCGCGGTGGCACGCTAGCTTTCGGTCAATACGGGCTGAAGGTGCTCGAGCCGGGCTGGATCACCGACCGGCAGATCGAAGCGAGTCGGGTCGCGATGACGCGTTTTGTGAAGCGCGGCGGCAAGATCTGGATCCGCTTGTTTCCGGATAAGCCGGTGACGAAGAAGCCGGCCGAAACCCGTATGGGCAAAGGCAAAGGGGCTCCGGACCATTGGGTCGCGGTGGTGCGGCCGGGAAAGATTCTGTTTGAAATGGAAGGCGTGACGATCACGGACGCGAAAGAAGCCATGCGTCTCGCGTCGCACAAGCTTCCGTTAAGGACAACGTTCGTGAAACGGGAAGTGATCTAGGAATTGCAGAGGTTAGAGGTCAGATTGCAGAGGTGAAAAGCGAGTTCGTGCGTAAGAGAGCTTTTCCTGACACCTGACACCTGAGAACTGAGACCTGACTGTATGAAGGCAGAAAAGATTCGCAACTTAACCGATGTCGAGCTCAAGCACCAGGAGCGGGACTTGGCGGACCAGCTCTTCAAGCTGAAGTTCCAGATGAATATGGGACAGAGCGAGAGCCTGAAAAAGATTCGCGGGCTGCGCCGGGATATTGCGCGCGTCCAGACCGTTCTGCGCGAGCAGGAACTGGCCGCCCGCAAGACGGAGACCGGCAGGACGGAGAAACGATAATGGCGGAAATCACGAGCCAATCCGAACATGGCCAAGCTGAAAAAGCTCAAGCCGAAAAACATTCGGGCCGCAAGATACTGATCGGCACGGTCGTTTCGAACAAGATGCAGAAGACGATCGTGGTCGAGGTGACGCGGAAAAAGGCGCATCCGATGTACAAGCGGGTGATCTCGATCCGGAAAAAGTTCTACGCGCACGACGAAAAGAACGAAGCGCACACCGGCGACACGGTTCGCATCGAAGAGTCGCGGCCGTTGTCGAAGCTGAAGCGCTGGACGCTGAAGGAAATTGTGCGGAAGACGGCGCTGGTGCCGGAAGTCGACATCGATGCCGGTACGGGCATTTCCGCTGAGAGATAGGCGGAGAGGAGACGAACATGGCCGTAATGATGAGATCCATGCTCGAGGTCGCCGATAATTCCGGCGCGCGCAAGCTGCAGATGATCCTGCCGCTGGGCGGCTCGACCGGCCTGCGCGCGGGCCTGGGCGACGTGATCACGGCGAGCGTGAAGGAAGCGGCGCCGGACGGTCAGGTGCAGAAGGGTAAAGTGGTGAAGGCGGTCATTGTGCGGACGCGGAAAGAGCATCGGCGGCGGGACGGGACTTATATCCGCTTCGATCAGAACGCGGCGGTGCTGATCAACGAAACCGGCGAACCGGTGGGCACGCGCGTGTTTGGTCCGGTGGCGCGCGAACTGCGCGAGAAGAAGTTTTTGAAGATTGTGTCGCTGGCGCCGGAAGTACTTTAGGTCGCAGGTGTTGGGTCTCAGGAAGAGCGAGCCTGCTAAACAAGTAAGGATTAAGGATTCGAGATGGGAACTGCAACTACTGCCGAACATAAGCGAGTGGATATCCGCCGGAATGACACCGTGAAGGTGATGACCGGGAAGGATACGGGGAAAGAAGGGCGCGTGCTGCGCGTGTTTCCCGACGAGGGCAAGGTGCTGGTGGAGCACGTGATGACGGTGAAGAAGCACGTGCGGCCGAATCCGCAGCGCAACATCAAGGGTGGAATTGCCGAGCAGGAGCGGGCGATTCCTCTGTCGAACGTGGCCCTGGTGTGTACGACGTGCGGTCCGGTGCGGATCGGGCATGAAGTGCGCGGCGAGCGCAAGGTGAGAGTGTGTAAGAAGTGCGGGACGACGCTGGACAAATAGAAATTTGTAATAGGTGATTTGTAATTGGTAATTGAATGCTTGCGGCAGGATTTAAATTGCAAATCACAAATTGCAAATTACAAATTCCTCACGAACCGGTACCCACTCCGAAACCGTGATGGAGAAGGCAGCAACGAAAATGGCAGACGAGCAGAAAAAAGGCGAGCAGCAGCAGAAGAAAGCAAAGCCGGGCAAGGGCGAGCAGAAGGGACGCGCACCGGTCGAGGAGAAGGCTGGTCCGGAGGCCCCGCGGCATGCGGCGAAAGAGCGGCCGCGGCTGCGGGCGCGGTTTGAGAAGGAAGTTGCCGTGGCCCTGATGAAGGAACTCGAACTCAAGAACTCGATGGCCGTGCCGCGACTGAACAAGATCGTCGTGAACATGGGCGTGGGCGAAGCCACCCAGAATGCGAAACTTATCGACCCGGCGGTGAATGAACTGGGACAGATTACGGGACAGAAGCCCGTAGTGACGAAGGCGAAAAAGTCGATCGCGGCATTCAAGGTGCGCGAAG
>JBEKFN010000266.1:0-6142 GCA_050013295.1 Terriglobales bacterium | reverse complement strand
ATGACCTCGTCATCATAGTGCACGGAAGCCCTGTAGCGGCAGTGGGCATCGACTACGGCGATGAAGCAGTCGTCTTCGCGCTCCATATTCTTATAGCTGAAGCCGAACTGGCGGAGGAGTTCCACACGTCCCACTTCAAACCAGATGAAATGATTGGCGTGATAGACGACGCCCATCTGGTCGGTTTCGGCATAGCGGACGCGAATGCGAGTCTCATTCACTGTCGCCCGATTTACATTGACAGGCACCGATGTATGGAGCCGGGTCATCGGCCCGTCCACTTTGGCTTGCGCTTCTCCAAGAACGACGTGATTCCTTCGCGGAAATCGGCGGTCTCGCGAATGCCAGCATTTTCGCGGATGGCGGCTTCAATTTGCGCATCGAGTTCGGCGCGCGCGTGATCGGTGAGCAGGCGCTTGGTACAAAAAAGCGATAGTGGACTGCTCTCCGCCAACTGCGCGGCGAGCTCGCGGGCACGGTCAAGCAACTTTTCCGGAGGAACGATTTCATTGATCAGGCCCATCTTCAGGGCTTCCGCCGCGTCAAAGATTCGGCCGGTAAGCAGCAAGTCGCGAGCGATTTTTTCGCCGACCTGGCGCAGCAGGAAAGTCGAGACGATGGCGGGCACGAATCCGATCCGGACCTCGGTGTAGCCAAACTTGGCCTCCGGCACGGCGAGCGTGAAATCGCAGAGCAGGGCGAGACCGGTGCCGCCGGCGATGGCCGCTCCGTTGACCGCAGCAATCGTCGGTTTGGGAAATTCATAGAGCGAACGGAACAGGGCGACCATGGTTCGCGAGTCTTCGAGATTTTGCTCAAGCGAACGGCCGATCAGGGACTTCAGGGTCTCGAGGTCCAGGCCAGAGCAGAAGGCCTTTCCTGCCCCGGTCAAGATCAGGACGCCGGCGGAGGAATTTCTCACTTCCTCCAGAGCACGAATCAGATCATCAATCAGTTCGTAGCTGAGGGCGTTGCGCTTTTCGGGGCGGTTGAGGGTGAGACTGGCGGCGCCAGAGTCGAAGACGAGTTGGAGCGTTTTGTAATTCATGGTAGTTCTCAGCACTCTCTCAATCCGCGGTCGTCGATTTCTTGTACCTCGCGCCGATCTCAGCCGTTGCTCTCAGCAATGCGTCCAACGGCTTCAGCACGGGCAATTGCGCGCCGCGTTTGCGCAGGGCTTCGATTACGGTTTCTGTCGGAATGTTCCCGACCAAGTCATCCTGCGCAAAGGGACATCCGCCGAGGCCGCCTATGGCGGAATCGAAGCGGCGGCAACCTGCTTCGTAGGCTGCGAGGATTTTGGCGGCGGCCTGGTCGGGACGGCTGTGTAGGTGGACTCCGATTTCTAGGTAACCATAATTTGAAATTACGGCGGAGACGACTTCCTGGATTTTCTCGGGCGGCGCTACGCCTACGGTGTCGGCGAGGGAGATCATGCGAATCTCCTGCAACTCGAGCAAGCCGACGGCTTCGACGACCTCATCTATGCTCCAGTCATCGCCGTAGGGATTGCCGAAGGCCATCGAGATGTAGACAACGGTTTCGAGTCCAGCCTCGTCGGCCTTCTTCTCGATTTTTTCCAGTTCCTCGATAGCGTCTTCCAGAGTCTGCCGTTGATTGTTCTGCAGAAACGTGGGCGAGATCGAATACGGAAAACCCAGGGTGCGCACGGCCTCGGTCGCGATCGCTCGCTGCGCGCCTTTTTCATTGACGACGATGCCGATGATTTCCACATCGTCGGGCGGATCGAGTTCTTTCAGAACCTCTTCGGAGTCGGCCATCTGTGGGACGGCGTTGGGAGAGACGAAGCTGACCGCGTCGATGTGCTTGAAGCCGGCCGAGATCAGGGCCTGGAGATAGTTGGTCTTCAGTTCGGCAGGAATCTGGCCTTTGAGGCCTTGCCAGGCATCGCGGGGGCATTCGATCAACTTTACGGATTCGCTCATACAGCATCTCGGAATCTGGTCATCGGGCGATCGGGTCATCGGGCCATTGGAGTTCTTCAGATCACCCGATGGCCCGATGGCCCGATCATCCGATTCTATGTCTGCAGCACTCCCACCTTGAACTCGGGCACGTCCGGATTCAGCGACGCCGCTTCTAACGCCTGCGTGATCGCCTGCCGCGTTTCCATTGGATCGATGATTTTGTCGATCCAGAGACGGGCGGCGCCGTAGCGTGGGTCGGTTTGCTCTTCGTATGTTTTCTTCGTTGAATCGAAAAGTTCTTTTCTTTCTTCTTCGCTCAGCTTCTTGCCGCTGCGTTCTAGTTGCTTTACTTTGATTTCTACCAGCGTGCCGGCGGCGGCGTCTCCGCTCATAACCGCGTATTTCGCAGTGGGCCAGGCGAAAACGAAGCGGGGATCGAAGGCTTTGCCGCACATGGCATAGTGTCCGGCGCCGAAAGAACCGCCGACGATCACGGCAATCTTGGGCACGACGGAGTTCGACACCGCGTTCACCATTTTTGCTCCTGCCTTGATGATGCCGCTCCACTCGGCGTCGCGTCCCACCATGAAGCCGTTCACGTCGTGGAAAAAGACGAGCGGGATCAGGTCCTGGTTGCAGTCCATGATGAAGCGGGCGGCTTTCTCAGCGGACTCGGTGTAAATGACGCCGCCGAACTCGATGCGCTTGTGGCCTTCATGATCGATCTGGTGCGCGTGGAGTTTCTGGTTGGCGACGATGCCCACGGCGAAGCCTCCGATGCGAGCGTAGCCGCAAATCAGGGTCTTGCCATACTCGGGCTTGTACTCGTCGAAGCGGCTTTCATCCACGATGCGCGCGAGAATTTCTTTCATGTCGTACGGGCGCACGCTCGAGGCATCGTAGGCGCCGTAGATTTCTTCGGCCGACATCGCCGGGTCGACGGGCTGTTTGCGATCCCAGAGGGACTGGCGGCGGTATCCCCACTTTTCTATGAGCGAGCGGATGCGGCCGAGGCAAGCCTCGTCATTGGGCTCGCGGAAGTCAACCGTGCCGCTGATGGAGGAGTGCATGGCAGCGCCGCCCAATTCTTCGGCGGAAACTTTCTGTCCGATGGCGGCTTGCACCAGCGCAGGGCCGGCGAGGAAAAGTCCGCTGCCGTCGGTCATGAGAACGTGATCGCACATCACCGGAAGATATCCGCCTCCGGCGACGCACATGCCCATGATGGCGGCGATCTGCGGAATGCCCATGGCCGACATGACGGCGTTGTTGCGAAAGACGCGGCCGAAATCGTCGGTGTCGGGGAAAACGTCTTCTTGCAGCGGGAGGAAGACTCCGGCGGAGTCGACGAGGTAGATCGTCGGGATGCGATTTTCGATGGCAATGTTTTGCGCGCGGATGACTTTCTTTGCGGTCATGGGGAAAAAGGCGCCAGCTTTGACGGTGGCGTCGTTCACGATAAGCATGACCATGCGGCTATGGATGCGGGCGAGTCCGGTGATAACGCCGGCGGCGGGCGCGCCTCCCCATTCTTCGTACATTTTGTGCGCGGCATAGAGTCCGAGTTCGAAGAAAGAGCCAGGATCGGCGAGCAGGGCGATGCGCTCACGGGCGGTGAGGCGCGACTTGGCGTGCTGACTTTCGATGGCTTTCGGGCCCCCGCCTTCGCGGATTTTTTCCTCTTCGTTGCGGACCTGGGCGACCAGGTCGGCGAGCGCGCGCATGTTGGATTCGAAGCGTAGAGAGCTGGGGTCAACTTTGGTGGTGAGGACGTTGTTAATCGTGAGAGCGGTGGAATCGATGCGTTCGCGCATGAGGGCAGACTTCGAAACTACTTGCGAAACAACTTACTATACCAGCGGGGTGAGGGGGTGCGCGGCGATTACGAACGCCGCTATTTTGAATGCCGGGCGCGGCCAGAGACGGGCGCTACAATCTAAGAATGCTGCGGAAGCTCGCATTCCGTCCAGACTGGCAGATCGCGATGGTGGTAACCGCGGCGTTGCGCGTATTTTATACGGCGATGGCAGCAGCATTCATGCCGTTTCTGCATCCGGATCCGGCGCTGATTCACAGCAATGCGCTCACCGAGAACTTGCCGGCCGCGCACGGTCTTCATTATGCGTTGCTTGGAATTTGGGAGCGCTTCGATACGCTCTGGTTTTTGCGGATCGCCGAGCGTGGATATGATCTGCCGGCGGGCGTGGTTTTCTATCCTCTTTATCCGTGGCTCATTCGGGGCTTGAGCGGACTGACAGGCCCGATGGCTGCGGCCTTGCTGATTTCTACGGTGGCGGCGTTTTTTTATTTCTGGGGACTGCTGCGTCTGGCGCAAAGTGAGTTTCCAAGAACGCGACCGATGCGGACGCTGATGCTGGCGGCCACGTGGCCGGCGAGTTTTATCTTCTTCGCGGGATATGCGGAGGCCCTGGCGGTTGCGTTGATCGTCTGGTCGGTCGTTCAGGCGCGGGACGAGCGCTGGGTATCGGCGTCGGCGTGCGCTTTTGCCGCGGGGCTGGCGCGGTCGCCGGGAACCTTGGCGGCCGTGCCGCTGGCAATCATGGCATGGAGGGCGCCGCGCCGGGAGAGATGGCCGATTGCGCTCGCTCCGCTCGGAACGCTGGGATACTGGTTCTGGTTACGGGAGACGGGACGCCCTAGCATGACGGCGGTTTATCCAACGTACTGGCGCATTGAAGTGGCAAGTCCGTGGATGACGCTGTGGCAGGCGATTCGTTCGCTGATCGACCATCCCGACTCACTGGTGGCGATCAGCCTGATTGCGCTGCTGCTTTTCTTCGTTGCCGGAGTGGTGGCGCGGCGGAGGATGCGGATGGAAGACAGGTGTTTCTCAGCGGCGGTCATCGCGCATCTTCTGTTGCGGATGTGTTGGCCGCCGCTGCTGGGCACTCCGCGCTATCTGCTGCCGGTGTATCCGGCTTACCTGACGATGGGAAAATGGACGGAGAAGATGAACCGGACGCGCTTCGTATTTTTGTGCGTGGCGCTGTTTGCCTTCGACCTGGCGTGGATGTGGGCGTTTCTGAGCTGGTCGCTGGTCTTGTAAGGGGTTTCACGGCTGCCTGTGCGCGGAATCAATGCGCCGGGTGCGCGCAGGAGACTTGGCGAGCCGCGTCTCTACGGGAGACTCTGGCTGGATATGGCTGCGAGTTGACGCAGCGCCTCGGCAACGGGATCGTCGGCGACTGCATCCACCAATCCAATTTCGAGGGCGCGGGCGGCGGAGATTTTCTCCGCGGCGATGAAAAGTTCCAGCGCTCTGCTCTTCCCGATCAGGCGCGGCAGGCGTTGCGTGCCTCCCCATCCGGTCACGAGGCCGAGAGCGGCGCCGCGATGTCCGAAGATGGCGTGGGGTGCGGCGATCCTGCGGTGACAGGCGAGTGCGAGATCAAGACCTCCACCCATGCAGTGGCCTTCGATGGCGGCGATCACGGGGGCGGGATAGCTGGCGAGTGCGTTCATGAGTGCTTGTCCCATGGCAGAGAACCGATAGGCTTCGGGACCGGTCAGCGCAGCGATTTCGTTAAGGTCGGCGCCGACCGAGAAAAATTGGCGATTGCCCGCGACGATAAGTGGGCGGCGCTGCTTTTTCACCTCGTCTTTCAAATCGGCGATGGCGACCGTCAATGCGAGCACGCAGGCGCGAGTGAGGCGGTTGGTGCCGTCGGGCGAAGCGAGACGGAGGATGCGTGCCGGACCGTCGGGATCGATTCGGAAGAAGAGAGAAGACACGGGAACATAATGCACTATTGGGCGAGTGGAAGGCGCGCGGAATATCGCGGGCGAAAAGCAGGTCCTTCGCTTCGCTCAGGATGACAAATCTTGAATGGGGATGACAAGGTTAGTTGGGCTGGACAGCCTGGATCGGAAGACTAAACGGCAGGCACGCCGTGCGGCTTCACGTGCTCGCGGATGAACTTGACGATGTCGTCCATGGGAGTGCCGGGCTGGAAGATGCCGGCCACGCCAATTTTCTTGAGGCCTTCGATATCCTGATCGGGAATGATGCCGCCGACCAGCACCAGCACGTCGTCCATCTTGTTTTGCTTCAGCAGGTCCATCACGCGCGGAACGATCGCGTTGTGCGCGCCCGAGAGAATCGAGAGTCCGATGACCTGCACGTCTTCCTGGAGCGAAGCGTTGACGACCATCTCCGGCGTCTGGCGCAGGCCGGTGTAGATGACCTCCATGCC
>JBEKFN010000265.1:0-6229 GCA_050013295.1 Terriglobales bacterium | reverse complement strand
GACCGCCGAGAGTGAACGTGCCCTCGCGGTTGGCCGCTCCCAGGGAAAAGTCCGGGGCGCGCGAACCGATCTCCAGAGTTTCGGTGCGGTTCTTCATGTTGAGTTCGACTTTAAGCGAGGTGAAAATCAGGAACAATAACGGATCGGATACGGGGGATGGCTCGGTGGGCAATTGGAAGGGCACGTCCCAGCGCACAGACGGGTCATTCTACGTCCGATATAATTCCAGTTCGCAGGTATTGTCACGTTTCCGCAAGTTCGCAGCATGAATCCCAGTGTCATCCTGAGCGAAGCGAAGGACCTATGGATTTGAATCTGCCCCAATGCATAGGTCTTTCGCTTCGCTCAAGATGACAGCTCAAGCTTATGTTGCGAATTATGGGACACGTGCAGCGACGATGTTTCTAAATTCATCAGATAAGTAAAGGACGCACTTATGCCTCTTACCAGTATTGCCGATATCCGCGGACGCCAGGTGCTTGACTCGCGTGGCAATCCGACCGTTGAAGCTGAAGTTTTTCTCGATGGCGGCGCCAGCGCGCGGGCCATTGTGCCGAGTGGCGCGTCCACCGGTGAGCATGAGGCCGTTGAATTGCGTGACGGCGACAAGGGCCAGTACATGGGCAAGGGCGTTCTGCAGGCGGCTGCGAACGTCAATGGCGAGATTGCGGAAGCCCTCAGCGGGGTGGACGCGGCCGACCAGGGCACGCTCGACGCCAGGCTGATAGATCTTGATGGCACTCCCAACAAGGGGCGGCTGGGCGCGAACGCGATTCTGGCGGTTTCGATGGCCGCTGCTCGCGCTTCGGCGAGAGCGTTCGAACTGCCGCTTTATCGTTATCTCGGCGGGGCCGCGGCGAACACTTTGCCGGTGCCGCAGATGAACATCCTGAACGGCGGCGCGCACGCCGATAACAACGTCGACTTTCAGGAGTTCATGGTGATGCCGGTGGGAGCGCCGTCGTTTTCCGAGGCGTTGCGCTGGGGCGTGGAAGTTTTTCATACGCTTAAGGGCGTGCTGAAAAAGCGCGGCTACAACACGGCAGTTGGCGACGAGGGAGGCTTTGCTCCGTCGGTGAAGTCGAATGTCGAGGCCATCGAAGTGGTGCTGGAAGCGATTCAGCAGGCGGGCTACAAGCCGGGTGAGGAGATCGCGATTGCGCTCGATCCCGCGGCCAGCGAGTTCTATCAGGACGGAAAATATGTCTTCAAGAAATCCGACAAGTCGGCAAAGAGTTCTGAAGACATGATTCGCTACTACGCAAAATGGGTGAACGATTACCCGATCGTGTCGCTCGAAGACGGCCTCTCCGAAAACGACTGGGACGGCTGGGCGTTGCTGACCAAAGAACTAGGTGGCAAGATTCAGCTGGTGGCCGACGACATCTTCGTCACCAACATTGAGATCTTCGCCAAAGGCATCGAGAGGGGGATTGCCAATTCGATCTTGATCAAACTCAATCAGATTGGCACGGTCAGCGAGACGCTCGACGCCATCGACCTTGCGCGCCGCAACGGATACACGTCAGTGATCTCGCATCGGTCCGGAGAAACGGAAGACACGTTTATTGCGGACTTTGCGGTGGCGACGGGAGTGGGGCAGATCAAGACGGGCTCAGCTTCGCGGACGGACAGAATTTCCAAGTACAACCAGTTGCTGCGGATTGAAGAGGAGTTGGGAGGGGCGGCGCGGTTTTTGGGGGTGAAGGCGCTGAACTACAAGGGGTAGGTGTCTCTTAGGTCCCGGTTTGGGAAGCGGAATCGTACGAAATTCGTCTGGGATGCATCTCCAGGTGTATTCGCGGGTATATTCTCTGCGAGTAACAGGTTGATCGGACACTTATCGAAATCTTGGAGGTGCTGTGTGGAACATACGAGAGGGCAAGAACGGGAGTGGGGTGGTCTCTGCGAATCCGTGCATAGTGAACTTGGAAATGACTATGCCGTGGATCGAAGCATTCCTCATGTGGTCAAAGTCTCAAGACGATTGCAGCCGATTCGAGAAGCGATCCTAAATTTTGCCGGCGAGGATCTCCACATTCACTATGAAGAAGGAGGGCCACAGAGCCTGCCTCGGTCGGTTCGGGTTCAGGAAGATGGCACTTTGTTGGAGTTGCGAACCAATTCGCCGATTAGCAAAGATGAGGTGGTTTCTGGGATTCGGAATTACTTGGCAGCTTGATAAATGGCCGCCCTGCCTCTGACGAATTTACCTCGAAAGTTAACGTTAGGCCGGTGTCTCCGAGGCGTGGGCGTTCGTAACTAGCCGTATTGACTAAGTCCATGACTAAGCTATAATGAGATCATGGAAGTCAATATCCACGAGGCCAAAACCCACCTCTCCCGCCTGCTGGAGCGGGTCGCTATGGGCGAGGAGGTCATCATCGCCAAGGCCGGGACGCCGGTGGCCAAGCTCGTTCCAATTAAGCAGACAAATCGCGGGTTCAAGTTTGGATCGGCGAAGGGCAAAATTGTCATTGCCGATGACTTCAACGATCCTCTTCCGAAAGAAATCGAAGATCTTTTCTGGTAATGAAAGTCCTACTGGATACCCACACTTTTCTTTGGGCGATCATAGACGAGAAAAAACTGTCTCCGAGAGTGCGGAGGGTAATGACCTCGTCCGAGTTATGGTGGAGCGTTGTGAGCCTGTGGGAGGCGATTCAAAAGGCGCAGGTGGGAAAGCTCTCGCTGCCGCTGCCGGCCGGACCTTTTTTGACTAACGAACTCAGCTCTAACCATGTTCGATTGTTACCCGTCAGCCTAAGCCATGTCTTGCGAGTCGAAGAGTTGCCGCTTCATCATCGCGACCCGTTCGACCGCTTGCTCATCGCGCAAAGCATCGAAGAGGGATGGCCAATTGTTACGGCCGATCCATGGTTTGCGCGTTATCCGGTCGATGTGATCTGGTAATTTTACAGCTAAGAGCTAAAACCCCATCGTGTCGTCCGCCGAAGGCCCGTAGGTCGCCGGCACCGGTTTCCCGTTCAAGCGCAGATACACGCCGAGCTGAGCGCGGTGGTGCACCAGGTGATTGAGGAACATTTGCCGGTAGGCGAGGAAGCGTGACGCGCTGAAGATGGGTTTGCCCCCAATGCTCAGCTTCCAGGGCTGCGTCCAGGCTTCGTCTGTTGTGCTCTTGAGGGCGGCACGTAGCTTGGCGGCGCCTTCATCAAGAACGCGGACTAGTTGTGCCGCAGACTCGAAGGGCATGGGCTTGTAGCTGCGTTGCGCAAAATCAAGTTCAGGAGTTGTGAGCACCGTGACACCAAAGCCCACTAACTCCACCACGTGAGGCGCAAGCCGGCCGAGGGGCATCGATTTGGGGTGCGGCGCAAAATCCTTCTTGTCTTCCGGAACGCGTTCCAGCGTGGTGCGCGTCTTTTTGATTTCCTCATCGAATTCGGGCAGTAAGAGTTCGCTGATAAGCATCGATTCCTCCGGGGACATCGATTATAAGGTCTTCCGTGAATCAATGCCGAGCGAACCAAGGGAGCCGCGCGTCGGTGGTGAAAGGCTGGCAGAGTATAATCTTCGGCAGACGTATGCCAGAAACTGAGATCATTTTCTCGGTGCAAGAGTCGCCCGAGGGCGGTTATGAAGCTCGCGCTCTCGGCTATTCCATTTTCACGCAAGCTGACAACATGGATGAGTTGAAGCTGAATGTGAGGGAAGCGGTGCGCTGTCACTTTGAGGAGGGCAAGGCGCCGCCAGTGATTCGCCTGCACATGGTGAAGGACGAGGTGATTTCGGCTTGACAGTCGATTGCGGTCGAGCCTTCGTGGTCACGCGCAACACGTGACCGTTCCCGACCATGGCAGCTTAAGGCTTGCAACGCTCAGCGCAATTCTCTTTGATGTGGCGAGGATGTGGCGAGCTGCCTGAATATTGAACGCTCGAAATTGGAAGAGGAGCTTTTCGGACGTTGATTGCTGCACAAATTATATGAGGCGGAACTGGCCACGTTCCTCCGAGTAACTCCGCAAGAATTGTTTCGAATGCTGACAGCCGAAAGCCAACAGCCAAAAGCCAGGAGCTAAAAGCGATTTATGTCCCGTCCTAAACCGCTCGTTCTCATCATCCTCGACGGCTGGGGATACCGCGCCGAAACCAAGGCCAACGCTATCGCCCTCGCGCGCAAGCCGACCTACGACCGGTTGCTGCGCGAGTATCCGAACACGCTGATTCACACCAGCGGGCCGTTTGTCGGGCTGCCGGAAGGGCAGATGGGCAACAGCGAAGTCGGCCATCTGAATATGGGCGCCGGGCGCATCGTGCATATGGACATCACACGCATCGACCTGATGATCCTGAACGGCGAATTCTTCTCGCATCCAGTGCTCGTCGAGGCGATGAAGAATGCTCGCGGCGGCGAGCGCAAGTTGCATCTGTTCGGGCTGGTGTCGGACGGCGGCGTGCACTCGCGGCAGGAGCATCTGTACGCGCTCCTGAGAATGGCCAAGCAGCAGGGAGTCGATCGCGTCTTCGTGCATGCCTTCATGGATGGCCGCGACACGCTGCCCACCAACGGCGCCGGCTATCTCGATCAACTGCAGCAGAAGATGCGCGAATATAACACCGGCAAAATCGCGACCGTCAACGGCCGTTATTACGCCATGGACCGCGACCGGCGCTGGGAGCGCATTGCCAAGGCCTACAGCGCGATGGTCGAGGGCAAAGCCGAGGGCGGCAGCTACGTCGATGCGGTGCAGGGTATGAAAGAGTCCTACAACAAAGGGGTGACCGACGAGTTTGTGGTGCCCTTCGTTTGCACGGATGGGCGCGGCGAAGCGTTGGCCAAGAAGGGCCTGGCTACAATCGGCGACGACGATTCGTGCATCTGCTTCAACTTTCGCGCGGATCGCGTGCGCGAGATCACGCGCGCGCTGTGTCGTAACAGCGGACTGAACGAGAAGGGCGGGAGCGACTTGCTGGGCGCGGCCGAACTTGATGCAACTATCCCGCGCGAGCGCGCGCCTAAGAATCTGAAGTACGTTTGCATGACGAGGTACGACAAGAACTTCGACCTGCCGGTGGTGATTCCGCCGGAATCGATGGCGAACATCCTGGCCAACGTCATGGGCGGGCTGAACATGCGCAACCTGCGCGTGGCGGAGACAGAGAAATATGCGCACGTAACGTACTTTTTTAATGGGGGGGTGGAACAGCCCTTTCCGGGAGAAGAACGGGTGATGGTGCAGTCACCGAAGGTCGCCACTTATGACTTGAAGCCTGAGATGAGTGCCGCCGGCATCGCCGAGGCGGTTGTGAAAGCAACCAACGATGGCACATTCGACGTGATCATTGTCAACTTTGCCAATGCCGACATGGTCGGACACTCGGGCAAAATCGAGCCCACCATCAAGGCGGTTGAGACGGTCGATGGGTGCTTGGGTGAGATTGAGAAAGCGGTGCGCGCCAAAGGCGGAGCCATGCTGATTACTGCCGACCACGGTAATGCTGAAATGATGATCGACCCCGTAACCGGCGGCCCGCATACGGCGCATACGACGAATCCAGTGCCGTTTATTCTGATGGCAGAGGACGCGAAGCAGTATTCGCTCAAGCCCAACGGGTCGCTGCGTGATATTTCGCCAACAATGCTTGGGATGCTCGGGATCACTGAGCCGAAGGAAATGACGGGCTCGGATCTGCGGAAGCCGCTGAAATCTTGAACCGCCGAGACGCAGAGGACGACGAGAAGATCTTTTGATCACCCGATGACCCGATCAGCCGATGGCCCGATCCGCGATCACCCGATGCGCAAGCTTCTGATTTGCGTTCGCCATCCTTTTGACCAGTGGAACGCTCCTTTGTGGTTTTCCGAGCGATTGCGGCGCGAGTTCCCGGAAATTGCAATCGTTCATCTTCCCGACTACAAGCGCGTGGATGAAGAAATCGTCGATGCTGAAATTGTCGTTGCCTGGTCGATCCGTCCAGAGCAGATCGGGACGGCAAAGAAACTGCGATGGATTCATTCTCCGGCGGCGGCGGTTCATCAGTTGATGTTTCCGGAACTCGTCCAGAGCGAGATTATTCTCACCAACGCGCGCGCAGTGCACGGGCCGGTGGTGGCGGAGCACGTCATCGCGCTCATCTTTACGCTGGCCAAGAAAATTCCGGGCTCGGTGCGGTTGCAGGAGAAGCACGTTTGGGGGCAGCAGATCCTGTGGGACGAACTGCCTCGAATCCGGGAAGTTGCGGGCGCAACCCTCGGCATGGTGGGCCT
>JBEKFN010000264.1:0-6238 GCA_050013295.1 Terriglobales bacterium | reverse complement strand
ACGGTCGCTTCCGCAAACGCATACAGCAACTTCGCGCCATGCCGGATGATTCCGCCATACTCCTGCTGCGTGCCCGGCAGAAATCCAGGCACATCTTCAAACGTCACCAGCGGAATATTGAAACAGTCGCAGAAGCGCACGAAGCGCGCGCCTTTCACCGAAGCGTTGATATCGAGCGTGCCGGCCAGCATCGCGGGCTGATTGGCCACGATCCCCACCGGCTTCCCGTTGAAGCGCGCAAATCCGACGACGATGTTCTTCGCATAGTGCTCGTGAATTTCGAAAAAGTATCCGTCATCGACCACCGTGTGAATCACGTCTTTCATGTCATAAGGCATGTTCGATTGATCGGGGATCAGCGTGTCGAGTTTCGCGTCCAGGCGATCGATCGGATCGGTGCACGCCTTGCGCGGCGGGTCTTCCAGGTTGTTCGACGGAACAAAACTCAGCAGCTCGCGGACCATCGACAAACACTCGGCATCGTCCCGACACATGAAGTGCGCAACTCCAGAAGTTTCGTTGTGCGTGTGCGCGCCGCCGAGCTGGTCCTTGGTGACCTCTTCATGCGTGACCGTTTTGATCACATCAGGCCCAGTAATAAACATGTAAGAAGTCTGGTCCACCATCAGAATGAAATCGGTGATAGCGGGCGAGTAAACGGCGCCGCCGGCGCACGGGCCCATGATGGCCGAGATCTGCGGCACCACTCCGCTATAAATCGTGTTGCGCAAAAAGATGTCGGCGTAGCCGGCCAGCGACATCACGCCTTCCTGAATGCGCGCGCCACCCGAATCGTTCAGTCCGATCACCGGCGCGCCCATCTTGGCCGCCAGATCCATGACCTTGACGATCTTCCCGGCGTTGGCCTCGGAGAGCGAGCCCCCGAACACGGTGAAATCCTGCGCAAAAACAAAGACCAGCCGTCCTTCCACCCGGCCGTATCCGGTGATAAAACCGTCACCGTAGTACTTCTGCTCGGCCATGCCGAAGTCGTGGCAGCGGTGCGTAACCAGCTTATCGGTTTCCTCGAACGTGCCCTCGTCGAGCAAAAAGTCGATGCGCTCGCGCGCCGACATCTTGCCCTCTTTGTGCTGCCGCTCGCGCCGCTGTGCCCCGCCGCCTTCCTGGGCCATCTGGTCGCGCTTTTTCAGTTCCGCAATTTTCTCTTCAAGTTTCATAGGCAGACATTATAGGCCGTCGTTCGTCGTTCGCTATTCGTCGTTCGCTCTTCGCTGCTCGGCTCTCAGCTTCGGGGAGCGAATTGCGAAGGGCGAATAGCGAACGACGCGCCTCACGCCCTCATGGTCGCGGAGTCAAACAGATTCAGAAATTCGATTTTCTTCTCCGGCGGCAGAAACGATGCCTCAAACGAATTGCGCGCCAACTCTCTCAGATGTTCGTCGGTGAAGCCGAACGTCTCCTGCACCAGTCCGTACTCCGCGACCAGCGATGTAGCAAATATGGCCGGATCGTCGCTGTTAAGGGTCAACATCAGGCCCTGGTCGAAGTAGCGCCGCACCGGATGCTGCGCGAGTGCGGCGCAGCATCCCGTCCGCAGATTGCTGGTCACGCAGATTTCAATTGGGATTTGGCTCTCGGCCAACTCTTCGATCAATTCCGGATCCTGTCCAGCGGTAAGGCCGTGGCCGATGCGTTCCGCTTTGAGGTTCAGCGCCCCCCAGATGGACTCTGGCCCGGCGCTTTCACCGGCGTGAGCCGTGAGATGAAGACCGTGCTCCGCCGCGCGCCCGTAAACTCCCGCGAACCACTCCGCTGGACCCGCAAGCTCGTCGCCGCCAATGCCGAAGCCAACCACGTTGCGATCGCTAAACCGGAGGGCGAGATCGAGCACGCTCTGCGCTTTCTCGGCGCCGAACTGGCGGATGGCATCAAATATCCACACGAGCGATATGCCGAAATCTTTCTCTCCCCCTTGGCGGCCTCGTTCCAGACCTTCGAAAATCGCCGGAAAATCCTGCTTGCGCCAGAGGCAGACGCCGACCGAAACAATCACCTCCGCATGCAGAACATTCTGCGCTTTCAGGCGTTCCATCAGCCGGTAAGTGATCACCTCGTAGTCTTCCGGGGTGCGCAAGTGTCCCGTCACATCCTTGAAAACCGTAAGGAAGCCCGCGAAGTCCTTGTAATTGTAAAGTTGTTCGACTTCAGCGAGCGAGGCCCCGTCCATCCCATGACGCTGCCGCAGTTCCAGGAGCGTGGACGGCTCGATCGATCCTTCAAGATGCAGATGGAGCTCAGCCTTCGGGAGAGAAAGCACGAAAGGGGAAGGCTCCGGGGACATGTGGAGATTCTAAAGGATCAGGTGATGTAAAGATCCGGTCAACGCGCGATCGAGATTCTGATTTTGAACTCAGATGGCTCGATCACCCGATCACCCGATCACCCGATTGTTTTCTTGAACTCGCTGTGATGCCGGCTATAAAAGATGTAAATCACCAAACCCAGCGCAAGCCAGATCACAAATCGCAGCCAGGTAATCAGCGTAAGCCCGAACATCAGTCCGCCGCACAGAAGCACTGAGATCAGCGGAAACCACGGTACAAAGGGAACGCGGAACGCACGCTTGCGATCGGGCTGATTGCGTCGAAGCAAAATGACCCCCAGCGAAACCAGCACGAAGGCAAACAGCGTCCCAATGTTGGCAAGGTCGGCCGCATCTCCAATATCCACGAGCCCGGCGGGAATGCCCACCGCAAAGCAGGCGATCCAAGTGGACCAGTACGGCGTCTTAAATTTCGGATGCACGGCGGAGAACAATTTCGGCAACAGGCCGTCGCGCGACATGGCGTACCAGATGCGCGCTTGCCCGTACTGAAACACCAGCAACGAAGAGATCATCCCCGTCAGCGCCCCAATCACGATCACCGACCGGAAGAGCGGGTGCACTCCCAGATACTTCATCGCGTAGGCCACGGGGGCTTCGGCGGCTTCGCCGGAAACGAAAGTCGTGTACTTCATCATGCCGAGCAGCACGATGGCGACGCCGACATACAGCAGAGTGCAGACGATCAGCGACGCGATAATGCCGAAGGGCAAATCTTTTTGCGGATTGCGCGATTCCTCCGCCGCGGTCGAGACCGAATCGAATCCGATGTAGGTAAAGAAAACGATCGCGCCTCCCGTCACAATCCCGGCAAAGCCAGATGGCGCGAAGGGCGTCCAGTTTGCGGGCTTGACCAGCATTCCACCGACGACCAGGAAGGTCAGGATGGCGCCGATCTTAATCGCCACCATGATGTTGTTTGTCTCCGCCGATTCCTTCACGCCGCGCACCAGCAGCAGCGTGAGAATGAACACGATCAGAAAGCCAGGGAGGTTGAAATAGGCGCCCGTCCATTGCCCGCCGGCCCAGACCGGGCTCGCCCATTTGTCTGGCAAGTTCAGACCGAAGGCCGCCAGTTGCGCTTTCGAATAGCCGGCGAAACCCACCGCAACCGCGACGTTGCTGACCGCATATTCGAGAATCAAGTCCCAACCTATGATCCAGGCAAAGATTTCGCCGAGCGTAGCGTAGGAGTAGGTGTAGGCGCTGCCGGCAATCGGGATCATCGACGCCAACTCGGCGTAGCACAACCCGGCAAAACTGCAAGCAATCGCGACGAGAAAAAACGAAATCGCAATCGAAGGCCCGGCCGGCGGACGACCGTGCATGAGCGCTCCCGCCGTGCTGCCGGTGCGCAGAAAATTCACAATCAGGTCGAGCGCCTGCGCGTGCAGGATGGAAGGCGCCTGGAAATATTCTCCCGCCGCTGCCGTTCCCGTAAGGATGAAAATTCCCGAACCGATGATGGCGCCGATGCCGAGCGCCGTCAGCGACCACGGCCCCAGCGTCTTACTGAGCCGGTGTTCCGGATTCTCCGAATCCGAGATCAGTTTGTCGATGGACTTGCAACAGAAGGCCTGGCTGTTGGAAGTGCGGACGACGCCGGCTGCTGGCTCAAGAGATGATTGCGACAAGAGTGAGTTCTCTCCTCACGGCGGAGTCGGGCATGGGCGCTAGCCCATGCCCGCAACTCGGCTCAGGCGAACCGCTTACCGTTTCGCCTGACCGCGTGCCAGCTTTTTCACCTTGCGCTTCTTCGATCCGCGCGCGTAATCGCGTGGCTTCTTCGGCTTTTCCGCTTTGATCTTCTTGCGGGAGGCTCGCTTGGTTTTCTTGCGTTCTTCTTTGCTTAGCGTCTTCGTGTTTGCCATGATTGCGGTTCGTTTCCTCTGCTGTTTAGGTTTCGCATCAGTGTTTAGGTTTCGTATCAGGGCATCGCTTTAGCGATGCCGCAAATCTTCGAAAGCGATTGCCCCTTCAGGGGCCGTGTTTCTAGCTCGCGGCTCGAAGCTCGCAGCTCTACGCCTTCTCCAACTGCGCATACCGCTCCACCAATTTCTTCAAACCGAAGCGAGGAAATTGTACCGTAATCTTGGCGTCTTCCCCATCTCCTTCGCGCTGATATACCGTCCCTTCCCCGTATTTCGGGTGCTTGACCTTCTGTCCGGGACGGAATCCCCGCCTGCCTTTGGGCTCCTCGGACGGCATTTTCGGAACCTTGAACTTCTTGCCCCGCGAAGCAAAGAACTCGGCAATGTTGTCGATGGAGTTGTAGCTCTCAAGCGGAGCCGCCGTCTTCGGCTTGACCCGCGCCGGGTTCCAGGTAGCGCTCTGGTCTTCGTCTTCGTAGGAGTAGTGCGCAGACTCGGCCCGATGTCGATGTGGCGCGGGCGCCCCCGCCCGCGAAAGGCCAGTAGCCGAAGAAGTCCGTCGTCGAGATCCGCCAAGTTCTTCCACGAGTTGCGGCGGAACTTCCTCCAGGAAGCGCGACGGCACGCTAGCCTCGGGCATGTCCGTTCCATACCTCCGCCGATACACGGCGCGCGACAAAATCAGCGTATCCATGGCGCGCGTCATGCCAACGTAGCAAAGCCGCCGTTCTTCTTCGATCGAATCGGGCTCAAGCATAGTGCGCGAATGCGGAAATAGCCCTTCTTCCATTCCGGCCAGAACCACCAGCGGGAACTCCAACCCCTTGGCCGCGTGCAGCGTCATCAGCGTGATCTGCGCGTGCTCGTCGTACTGGTCGGCATCGCTAACCAGCGCAGCGTGATCGAGAAACTGATCGAGCGTCTCCCCGCGATCGCGCGAGTCCATGGCCGCGTTCACCAATTCGCGCAGATTCTCGATCCGAGAGAAAGCTTCCGGAGTGTCTTCCTCTTCCAGCTGTTTAATGTATCCAGTGCGGTCGATCAGAAACTTGAGAATCTCAGCAGTGTTCGCCGAAGCGCCCGGAGCGCGAAAACCCTCAACCGCATCATCGACCACCTCATCAGTCACGTCGTCGATGGAGCGACGGGCGCCCTCGCCCGTCTCCTCGTCCGCAGCCGCATCGTCAGCGGCAAAATCAAAACTAAAGTTGCCAGGATCAAAATCAGTATCGGCACCAGCCTGTGTGGGAAGAGCTTGTGTGGGAAGAGCTTGTGTGGGGACGGGCGCCTCGCCCGTCCAAGCCGAGCGAAGCTCGGCAGCGTCGGCCCCCGCATCGCCGCCGGACTTCGCCGAAGCCGATTCCTCCACCCGCTCCACAAACGTTCCCGCTAGCATCGCGCGCCCGTCCTCGATCAGCGCCCGGAAGCTCTTCAACGCAGCCAAAGCCCGAGCCGGCAACAACTGCCGCGTAATCGCTACGCCCACCGCGCCCCACATCGACAACCCGGTTTCAAGCGCCAGTCGCTCGATCATCTCGATGGTCGTCTTCCCAATCCCGCGCACCGGCGTATTAATCACGCGCAGCAACGAAACCGAATCATCCGGGTTCTGGATGACCTTCAAATACGAAATCAAGTCCTTGATCTCAGCCCTCTCATAGAACGAAAACCCACCGACGACGTGATATTTCAACTGATAACGCCGCATCGCCTCTTCGAACAGTCGCGATTGCGAGTTCGTCCGATAAAGCACGGCCGCGCGCGCCGTTTCCCCGCTCTCGCCCGCCTGCCGCACGTAGCGGTTGATCGTATCGGCCGCAAACAGCGCCTCATTCTCGCCGTCCGGAGCCTCGTAATACCCGATCTTCGCCCCGCCCTGCCGTGACGTCCACAGGTTCTTGCCCTTGCGCCGGACGTTGTTCGCAACCACTGCCGACGCCGCCCCAAGAATGTTCTGCGTCGAGCGATAGTTCTCCTCCAGCCGCACGATCTTCGCTTCCGGAAAATCGCGCTCAAACTCCAG
>JBEKFN010000263.1:0-6251 GCA_050013295.1 Terriglobales bacterium | reverse complement strand
GCATAAGGGATTTGTTCAATAGGAGTGGGTTGGCGTCGGTGTTCGAAGGTTCCGCTTTTGACGAGCTGTGGGAGACGTGGTCACGCGGTAATAGTTGAGGCCCGGGTCGACGCAAGACTCCGACCTTAGATCGTGGAATCCTCAGTTGAGTCTTGTGGTAAGGGTAAGGACTTCGCCAGAATAACCCGCCTGCTTGCTCTCTTTGTCGCAGTAACACCCGTCTGCAACCACTGATAATGTGCGGACAAAGCGTGCCCGTTCCCCCCCGGCGTCCGTGCGCCCTCTTGACCGCCTGTGCCGCTCCCGGTAGCCTCTTTCCATCACCCCTTCATGGCTGCCTCCGACATTCCCGAGGCTCGACCCGTAACTGATTCACGAGAAAACACTTCCTCGCGCCCTCCCGCGCCCCAGGAGGCGCAACTTTCGCCCCCGAACGGGGTTTCTACTGATGTGAGCAGCGTAGCCATTGATCGCGGACTGCTGGATCGCGGGCTGCTGAACTTTGCGGGAACTCCGTCTGCGCCCGGCACCATGGCAAAGTCCGTCGTTAATGCAGACGACAGTTCAGACCATGCCGTTTCCGACGTCGACGTGATGCTGCGGGTGAAGACGGGCGACGAACCCGCCTTCGCTTACCTGGTGCAGAAATATCGCCGGCCGATGGTGGGCTTCATGTACCGCATGTGCCACAACCCGTCGACCGCCGAGGAGCTGGCCCAGGAAGTATTTCTGCGGGTTTACCGCTCGCGCACCAGTTACGAGCCGAGCGCCAAGTTCTCGACCTGGCTGTATCGCATCGCGACCAACCTGGCCGTCAACCACGCGCGCGACACGCGCCACGAGCGTCCGGAAAATACCGTGCGCCTCGATGAACCGAACCAGGAGACGGGCACGACGCCCGACCTGGCCGACGATTCGCTCTCCGCGGAAGAGCAGATCTTGAAGCGGGAGCGGCTGGCGGCGATCCGCAGCAAAGTAAATGCGCTGCCCGAGCGCCAGCGCATGGCGGTCGTCATGCACAAGTATCAGCAGATGGATTACCGCCAGATTGCGGACGTGCTGAAACTGAGTGAGTCCGCCACCAAGTCGTTGCTCTTCCGCGCCTACGAAACATTGCGCGAGCAGCTGAAAGAGTTCGTTTCGGGGAAGTAGAGGAAGGCAGTATGAATTGCAATCAAATTCGCGAACTGTTGCCAGACCTGGCCGCTGGCATGGACGCTGGAACAATGCAGCCGGAGGTCAGTAACCACATCGCATCTTGTAACGACTGCGCCACCCATCTGCGCGACTTGCAGAAAACCATGGCGCTGCTCGATGAATGGCAAGCGCCCGAACCGTCGCCCTATTTCGACACCCGCCTGCAGGCGCGTCTCCGCGAAGAAATGGCGCGCCCGCATTCCAATGCCGGATGGCTCCATTGGCTGCGGCGTCCGGCATGGGCTGGGTCGCTCGCTGCCGTAATAATTGCTGGAGCGCTGATGGCCGGCAACAAGTCTTACATTTCCCAAACGGAAGCCATCGCGACCAAGCCTCCATCCCTCGGTCTGCCGGTTGAGCCGGGAACCGCCGTCGGCGATCTGCAGGCGCTGGATAGGAACGATGATTTGTACGCCGATTTCGATGTGCTCGACGAACTGCAGGTGCAGGACGACGTAACCGCGAATCCATGAGATTCACAGGCAATGTAAGACCAGTAACGAAGGTGCCCCAGGTTCGCGCCCGCCTTTTGGGCGCTAACCTGGGTGAAGTGATACGAGACCTGCTGGGCCAGGCGAAATTTGCCAGCTGTCTCGGAGCGCTTCTGCTGACGCCCTTGTTTGCCCAACTCTCGTTCGCCCAATCCCCGTATGCGCCGGCGCCACCTCCTCAGCATCAGCGTCCGCCATCGCAGCATGCGGACGGACAGTGGCACTACTTTCAGAAGAATCGTCCCAGCCCCAGCAGCCCCTATCAAACCCGCCCGCGCCAGAACCAGCCCGGCCACGCCGGAAACTGGCTCCGCCGCTATAAGGATCTGCCGCCCGCGCAGCAGCGCCGTGCACTCGAAAACGATCCCCAGTTCCGCCGGCTTCCCCCGCAACAGCAAGCCCGCTTGCAAAAAAGGTTGCAGCATTTTTCCAGCCTGCCTCCGCAGCAGCAGGAGCGCGTGCTCAACCGCATGGAAACCTGGGAGCACCTGACTCCGTATCAGAAGCAGCAGGCGCGCCAGCTCTTTCAGCAGTTCAAGCAGTTGCCGCCCGACCGCCGCCAAGCCCTCAACCGGGCGATCCGCAGCATGCGCGACTTGACGCCCCAACAGCGCGACCAGCTTATCAACTCCGACCAGTACAAGCGCGCGTTCACGCCGCAAGAGCGCGGCCTTCTCGCCGGAGCGTCCCGCCTCCCGCTTGCCCCCGGCGACGGCCTGCACCCCGAACCACCCGAAGAATAATTGGATTGGCTCTTTCGTAGATGCTCCTCAGGAACTGAGTGAGCGGTATCGGAGCTTCGGGTGCTTTAGACGAGCGAGACGCCCGTCCCTCCGCTCGATGACTCATCGCACAGTAACGGTGTTAGCTTAGAGAAAGGGGTTTCAGCCGATCGTGAAGCCGGTTTCCAGAAAAGCACCCACGCATCCGAGCGCCACGCATGCGAGCGTCGAAGCGCAGCGCCGTCTAGCCTACTTCAACGAGCGGCGTGACGCGATCGTCTCAACCATCCGTGAACTGGTCGAAATCGAATCTCCCAGCGACAACAAAGCCGCCGTACATCGCATGGCGGAGGCCGTCGCGCAGAAATTTTCCCAGCTCGGCGGCAACGTCAAGGACAAGGTCAAGTTCAATGTCCGCATCCATCCAGCGAAAGACCGTGGCAATCACCTGCAGGTGGATTTTCCCGGCAAGTCGGCAGCGAAGCCGGTGCTGCTGCTCGGACATTACGACACGGTCTATCCGTTGGGCACACTCGCCGCCATGCCATGCCGTGTCGCGGACAATAAGCTGACCGGACCGGGTGTCCTCGATATGAAATCAGGCATCGCCCTTATGCTCCACGCGCTCGCGGCCTTGCAAGATTGGCATAAAGAAGATTGGCATAAAGCCGGCTTGCCGCGCCCCGTGACCGTGCTCCTGGTTTCCGACGAGGAAGTGGGCAGCAACTCGTCGCGAGCGATCACCGAGTCGCTGGCGAAAAAAGCGGCGGCCGTGCTCGTGCTCGAGCCGGCCTATGGATTCCAGGGCGCCGTGAAAACCGCGCGCAAGGGAGTTGGCGGATACCTCGTCAAAGTTACCGGCAAGGCTGCTCATGCCGGGCTCGATTCCCAGAAAGGCGCGAATGCGATTCTGGAGCTGGCGCGTCAGATCGAAAAAATTTCGAGCTTCACTGATTTGAAGAAGGGCTTGACGGTCAACGTCGGCGTCGTGAGCGGCGGATCGCGAACCAACGTGGTTCCGGCCGAAGCGGAGGCGCAGGTCGATGTTCGCATCGCCCGCATAAAAGATGCAGCTGGAATCGATAAGCAAATGCGCAGCCTGCGCCCCTTCAATCGCAAATGCAAAATCGAGATTACGGGAGGAATCAATCGTCCGCCCATGGAACGCACCGCCGGAGTGGCAGCGTTGTACGCGCAGGCCGCTGCCATCGCGCGCGAACTGGGATGGAAGCTGGGCGAGGCTGCGGTGGGCGGCGGCTCCGATGGAAATTTCACCGCGGCTCTGGGAATCCCAACCCTGGACGGGCTCGGCGGCGTAGGCGACGGAGCGCACGCCTTACACGAGCACATCCTGATCTCGGAGTTGCCACGCCGGGCCGTGCTCATTGCCGGGCTGATCGAGCGGGCGTGACCGAAAACGGGCATAAAGCAGGCTTGCGACCCGGTGCAAGCCATGAAAGGGATTGAGTTCCTTGAGTCCGGATCTTCGACTCCGGATCTTTGACTCCAGATCGAGGGAAGCCTAGAATTTCCACAAGGGTTGCTCGGCGCAATCGAGTGGGAACCCGGAGGATCTATGGGTGAGGGATTGTTTTCGCCGTGGCATATTCTGTTGATTATTGCCATCGCGCTGCTGCTTTTCGGGCCGAGTAAGCTTGCCGACCTAGGCAAAGGTCTGGGGGAAGGCATCCGGAATTTTAAGTCGTCGATAAAAGAGCCGGAGGAAAAGCCAAAAGAAACGCCCAAGCCGCCAACAGCATAGCCCGCGCAGCGCGGACACTTCTGTCCGCGCACCGTTAGCGCCACCGCAAACCTGAGCTAGATTGTTCGCGTCTGCCGCAGCATCCGCCACACCAGCGCTACTGGCAGTCCCACCACGTTGCTGTAATCCCCTTCGACCCGCGGAATCCAGCGGGAAGCGAGGCCTTGAATCGCGTAGGCTCCAGCCTTGTCCATAGGCTCGCCGCTGGCGACGTAGTCGGCGATGTCTTTTTCTGTGAGTCCATTCACGGTCACGAGCGTCGTTTCACTCGCCACTATTGGCTGGCCATTGACCGCCAAACACACTCCTGTAATCACCTGATGCTCGCGTCCTGAAAGCATGCGCAACATGCGCGCGGCGTCAGCGGCATTGGTGGGCTTGCCTAGAAGTTGGCCATCGACGACAACCACGGTGTCGGCTCCGAGCACGCAATCGTGCGGACGTTGGCGCGCTACCGCGAGCGCCTTGTCACGCGCCAGACGTTCGGCACATTCTTTGGCGGCTTCTCCTGGCAGCGGGTCTTCAGCGATATGCGCAAGCTGCACCTCGAAATTGATCCCAGCGTTGCGCAACAATTCTTGGCGACGCGGCGACGCGGAGGCGAGCACTAGCATGGGAATCATTCTAGGCGAGTCCAGAGTTGCTGTGGCCGCGGGCGGCTGCCGAGCTGCGCTCGGCCTGGACGGCCGAGGCGGCCGTCACCACACAACCGTTCTCCACAGGAACCTTACTCTAGCGCTTCGGGCTCGATCGAAATGTTCTTCTCGCCTTTTGCGCGCTTCTCCCAGTATTTTTTCACCCAGGCTTCGTAGCTCTTGCCCGCGGCGGTGTCGCGGCCGGTGAAGGCGATGGCGGCAATTTCGGAATAGGGGATGGCTGGGCGCTCGTTGCTGGTCGCTAACATCAGACGAACGACGGAGGTCGCGAGCGTTGGGCCGATGCGACGGTCGAAGAGATATCCGGTGATCTGAGAGCCTTCTTTGTCTTTGTCTTCATTTTTATTTTTGCGGGTGATGGTTACGTCGCCGCGATAGTCGAAGGCTTTTTCGATGACCGCTCGAATGTCTGCTTCGGTGGCGAGTTGCGGGATCCATCCTTGAAGATTTTCGCGCTCGAATCCGGGGACAACTTCGAGTTCGTCGCTCGGGAGGTCGTCGGTCGGGCGCGGCTGGGGAGCGAGGGCTTGCGCGGTGTGGGGGAGCGCAGGATCGTGCCCGTGTTCTCGACCGCTCATACGCGGCTTTCTTCGGCTGGGCTCATGTGGAGACGGGGCTCTGCCCCGTCCTGGCGGGGCAAAGCCCCGCCTCCACACGTTTCTATTTGAATCAGAGGATTGTAGGAGTGCACCGGGCGCGTCTCGCGATCGAGATCGGTGAGCGCATCTTTGTCGGGATAGAGCGAGAAGGTTGCCTTCACCGTGTCGGCGAATCCACGTAGCGACCCGAATGTATCATTCACGGACGAAGGTTCGTAGCCGCAATGCACCATGCAATTGGCGCACTGCGGATTGCCCGACTCGGTGCCGTAGCTGGCCCACTCCGTTGTTTCCATCAATTCTTTGTAGGATTCCGCGTAGCCATCCTGCAGCAGGTAACAGGGTTTCTGCCATCCGAAGATGTTGTACGTGGGCATGCCCCAGGGCGTGCACTTGTAGTTGCGTTTGCCCATCAGGTATTCGAGGAAGAGCGGCGACTGGTTGAAGCGCCACGTCTTCTTGCGATTCGAAAGCATGGTGCGGAACATGCGGCGAATGCGGGCGCGTCCCATGAAATGCTTCTGGTCGGGAGCCTTGTCGTAGGAGTATCCGGGCGAGACCATCATGCTCTCGACGCCTACCTCCATCATCTCGTCGAAGAAGTTGCGGACGCTGTTGGGATCGGCGCCATCGAACAGAGTGGTGTTGGTAGTGACTCGGAAGCCGGCTTCGACGGCCGCGCGGATCCCGTCCAGGGCGAGATCGTATCCGCCTTCGCGGCACACGGAGAAATCGTGGTGCTCCTTCTGTCCGTCCATATGGACCGAGATGCTCAGGTACTTGCTGGGCTTGAACAGGTGCAACTTTTCTTTCAGCAGCAGCGC
>JBEKFN010000262.1:0-6274 GCA_050013295.1 Terriglobales bacterium | reverse complement strand
CGATGTGAAACGTCTCAGGGAACAGATCGAATAAGTGTGCTTCCTCGATGTGGTAGCCGGCCGCCAGGAGGGGGGCGAGGTCCCTGGCCAGCGTCGCCGGATCGCACGAAACATATCGGACGCGAGGCGCTCCAAGGTCCACCAAAGATCGGATAACCGCCTTGCCGGCGCCGGTGCGGGGAGGGTCCAGTACGACCAAGTCAGGACTCTGTTGCACCGGCCGGCTCCTCAGGTAGTCTCTCCTCAGGTAGTCGCTCCGAAGGTGGTTACTCCTCAGGTAATCCTCGGTTCGCGCGCCGACCGCTTTCACGTTCGCAGGCACATTCTGCACAAAGTCGGCATGCGATGTCTGTGACGCCTCTACACCAAAAATGTGATGAAAACTCCGCGCCAAAGCCGCCGAAAACAACCCCACTCCGGCATACAGGTCAAGCGCGACCTCCCCGCGCGCATTGCCGGTCACGACCGAAACCAGTTCGTCCACCAGATAACGATTCACCTGGAAGAAGGCTCCCGCGCTGACCTGATACTCGTGGTTCCTGGTTCGATAGCGAATTGCCTTCGCGCCCGATTGCGCCAACGATTTCGGATCGATCGGCGCTTCCTCTTCGAATCGCCGCCGCGAAGAGAAGAACGTCACGCCGCTGATTTCCGGCAACTCGCGCTCGAGCTTTTCCGCCCAGCGCAACAGATCTCTCCGCTCAGCCTCGCGCCCGCAGAATGCCCAGGCCAGCAAACGCTCATCCGCCGCGTCCGTAAACAGCTCAATCTCTTCAACTGCCGCCGGGCAGTTCAATCCGCGCAGTTCCACCAGCCGCGCTATCACCCGATTAAGCAGGGGCGAGCTGATCGGACATTCGCCGACCGGAAGAAATTCGTGTGAGCCAATCCGGAAGTACCCAAGCGCGAATCCGGGACCCCCAGAACGGCCGGTTTTGCCGGTCTGGGGTGGAAATTCCGGCGCAGTCTGTACCCGCAGCCGTGTCCGGTTGCGGTAGTTCCACGGAGGAGAAGCATGCAGGCGAATCTCGGATTTCAGCTCGATTTTCGCAATCCGCTGCAGCGTCTCGCGCAGAATTACAGCCTTGAACTCCAGTTGCCGCTCGTAAGGAATGTGCTGGTAATGGCATCCGCCGCATTGCCGGAAGTAAGGACAACGCGCTTCGAAGCGATCGGGCGACGCTTCGATCAACCGCGCCACCGACCCGCGCGCGAAGCCAGGCTTCTCTTGCCGGATCTCGGCCTCAACCCGCTCCCCCGGCAGCACAAACGGCACAAACACCGCCATGCTGCGCCCATCCGCACCGGCCGGCGTTCGCGCCAACCCGTCACCGCCGTAAATCAGTTTTTCGATGGAAAGGAGCATTTGTTTTGACGTAGGGACAGCCGCCCTCGGCTGTCCAAGCGAGCGCAGCTCGCCTGATGTTTCGTTTGTCTGATCTTGCACTCAAAAGCGCAGCGGGGCTTCGCCCCGCCTCGACAGCCGAGGGCGGCTGTCCCTACGCTAGTGCATATAAAACAAACTCAGCCGCGGCACGCCGCACCGCTCCAGCAGCCGCTTATGCACGTACTGCTTGTGCAACTGTTCAATCTGCGCCGCCGTCATATTCCGCCGGTAGGGAGCAATGTCCCGATCCGCTTCCGCCCGAACATTCACCAGATCGTCATCCGGAGTCGCCGCCATCAGCACCGCGAAAAGTTTTTCTTCCAGCACCGTCAGCCGCCGCTCCAGATCTTCCAGCCGCGGAAGCTTTCCGTTGAGCTCGATGGCCTCGGCCATCTCACGCAGCGCAGCTACTTCTTCCCGCGCCAGCGCTCCAGTCGCGAATCCCGCGCGCTCCGGCAGCTTCGCCTTTTCAAGCCGCTCGGCATTCTCCCGCAAAAACGCCGCAATTTGCGCCGCTTCGAATCCGGGGTCGCGCTGAACCTTCCCTTCGCCGGTCGCACCGACCGCCGCTTCTTTCATATCTTCCGCCGCCGCGAGCACGGCCTGCGAGCAGTACGCCAGGCTATTCACCTTCTTCGATTTCGAAGGACGCCGATCGTACTTGTCGAACGCGTCATCCACCCCGCGAAGCACGGCCTCCAAAGGCACGCCCGCACTTTTCCAAGTCTCAATCAAAGCCCAATCGAGCGTCGAAAGCAGCAGATGAGTCCCCCGCCGCCGCAAATAGTGTTCTTCGATTTCCGTGAAGTAGCTGAAGTAATTTTCCACAGCAGGTAAGAATAATCTCTAGAACTGATTCTTCAATCGGTTTTGGGTAGGGCACGGCTTTAGCCGTGCCGCCAACGCCCCAAAACAATGCGGGCTTTAGCCCCTGAGGTTCAGCTTTTCTGCACCTTCAAATTCCTCACAGGCGCTATCGAAACAAATGGCTCAGCGCGATTTCGGCGACTTCCCCGAGGGCCACGGTTTCGCATCGGCATCCGCAGGCTTGGCCGCCGCCGGCTTCTTTGCTGCTTTCGGCGCGGCTTCGCGGCGGAGGGAGGACGACTGGTTCCGATCCCATATGATGCGCAGCCCCTCCAGGGTGAGAAGCTCGTCCACATCTCTAATGAAGTGTGAAGCTGTGCCGATCAGCGATCCCAATCCGCCCGTCGCAATCACGCGCGTCTCTTCGCCCATCTCATCCACCAGCCGCTCCAGGATGCCGTCGACCAGCCCGAGATAGCCGTAGTAAAGCCCCGACTGCAAACTGCCCACGGTATTCGATCCGATCACCCGCGTCGGCTTGCGAATCTCCACCCGTGGCAGCCGCGCCGTGCGCTGAAACAGCGCGTCCGCCGAAATCCCAATCCCCGGACAAATTACGCCGCCCATGTACTCGCCCTTTTTGGAAACGCAGTCGAAGGTCGTCGCCGTGCCGAAGTCCACAATCACGCAGGGCCCGCCATATTTTTCAAACGCCGCCACCGCGTTCACAATCCGGTCCGCGCCCACCTCCGCGGGATTGTCATAAAGCACCTGCATGCCCGTCTTCACACCCGGCTCGATGAACAGCGGCTTGGTGTTGAAATAGCGCTCGCACACTTGCCGCAACACCGAATCGAGCGGCGGCACCACCGATGAAATCACGATCCCATCCACGGCTGAAACTTCCAGGTTGTCCATCGAGAAGAGGTTGCGGAAGATCACTCCGTACTCGTCGACTGTGCGGGTCAGATGCGAGCCGACGCGCCAGTTCGCAACCAGCCGATCGTAACGCGCCGCTTCCGTGCCCGTCACATCCTCGCCCGGACGGTGCGCCACCTGCTCAAAAACGCCCAGCACCGTATGCGTATTGCCGACATCAATCACGAGAAGCATAGGAGAATTTGTAATTGGTAATTTGTAATTTGCAATTGGAAGAGCAGCCGCCTTTAAATTACAAATTACAAATTACAAATTGCCAATAACCCTCACCGTTCCGCTCACCACCGTCCGCAACCCCTCCGCCGTTCTCACCCGCAAGAACCCGCGCTCATCCAATCCCTCTGTAACGCCCGCCAGGCCGCCGTTCTCCTCGATGCTAACTCTTCTGCCGCGCACCGACGAAGAGTTCTCCTCGAACCGGCGCAGAATTGCAGTGCGCGCTCCCGCATCCTCAACAAAGCTGCGATACTCCCGGTCGAGCGATTTTAGCAAAGCGGCGCAGAGCTCCACGCGCGACCACTCCGTGCCGGTCTCGATCTTCAATGAAGTCGCAATCTCCCGCAGCTCAGCCGGAAATTTCGCCTGGTTCACGTTGATCCCGACCCCCACCACCAGATAGCGCACTCGCGCCGCCTCGGCATTCATCTCCGTGAGGATGCCGCAGAACTTCTTGCCGCCAAGCAGCATGTCGTTCGGCCATTTAAGATCCACCCGAAGCTGCGGCGCAATCTCCATAACCGCTGCGCGAATCGCCAGCCCCACGGCCAGCGAAAAAATCAGCGCATCCGAAGGCGGCATCGCCGGACGCAAAATCACCGAGCAGTAGATGCCCGCCGACCGCGCCGAATGCCAGCTGTGCGCGCCACGTCCGCGCCCGGCCAGCTGTTCTTCGGCAAGAAATACGCTGCCCTCTGGCGCGCCCTCCGCCGCGCATCGCATGGCCTCCGAATTGGTCGAGGCGATTTTGTAATAGTGATGGATCTGCTTGGCGCTGGCTTCATGACTCGGTTTTGGGTAGGGCACGGCTTCAGCCGTGCCGTCTTCCGTCTGGAGGAATGCGGGCTTTAGCCCCTGAGGAAAACGCCTTCCAGGCGGAAAAACATTCATGGAGCTAGCTCTCGCCCCGCCGAAAACCGTCCCCTTCAACGACGGCGCCAGCATCTCCGGCAGCAGCAAGTCGGGGACCGCGCGCAGCTGGTAGCCCGTCGCCAGATGCCCAGCGACATCGACGTCCAAGGCGCGCAGTTGCTGAATCAGACGCCAAACTTCCGACCGGCTCGTCCCGATCTCTTCGGCAATCTTGGTGCCGCTGACGGCAACGGTAGCGTGGCTCATGAGCAGGCGCACGATGCGCCCCAGGCGAACGTCCGTCGCCTTGTGCACGGACGGCAAGCTGCGAGTTTTCCTGGAAGTGGAGATGGAGGGATTATAAACAGTCGCTGATGATCGTGTAGGGACGGACGCATTCGTCCGTCCAGCCGAGCGCAGCTCGGCACCCGTCGCGCCCTACGCCGGTGTGACTCTCAAACTCATATCCACCGCCGTCGATGAATGTGTCAGTGCCCCCACCGAAAATATTTCGTGTGGGGACGGGCGCCCTCGCCCGTCCATGCGGCTCGAAGAGCCGCTGCCGCGATGCTGGGTCGTGCGCGCTGCGCTCGACTGCCCGGGTCCCGAACGAAGTCAAAGGAATGCGTCCGTGCCTGCGTGGTTCGCGCTATGACAGCTCTTTCAACTTGGCCAGGATCTTCCCCCGCAGAACCGTCAATTCCTCAACTTGCTTGCGCAATCCCTCCACCACGTGCGCCGGAGCCTTGCTCAAGAACTGCTCGTCGCCAAGTCTGGCTTGCGCACCCGACAGCTGCTTCTCAATCTTCTCCAGTTCTTTCGTCAGGCGCTCGCGCTCAGCCGCAACGTCAATCTTCTTTTCGTATACCAAATGCACATCGAACCGCGACGTGCTGCGCGCCCCGGGCAAGTTCCCGAGCGAACTTTCCATAAACGTGATCTTCTCCACGCCCGCCAGCCGCTCAATCGCCGCCAGGTTCTGTTCGAAAAGGCTGCGGATCTCCGCTTCGTGGGCAAACACCTCGATCGGCACTTTGACCTTAGGCTCGACTTTCAGTTCCGCCCGCAGATTGCGCACGCTGACGATCAGATCCTGAAGAATTGCCATCTCCGTCTCCGCGCCCAGATCAATCTGCTTCTCATCAGCCGCCGGATACGCCGCCAGCGCAATCGACTTCAGCGGAGGCTTGCCGTCGTAGATCGCATGCCAGATTTCCTCAGTGATGAACGGCATTACGGGATGAAGCAGTCGCAGCGAAGCGTCGAACAGATTCATCAGATTCGCGCACGCCGCCCGCGCCGTGTGGGGACGGGGCTCTGCCCCGTCCGGGGCGGCCCGGAGACCCGCCTCCACACCTTCCTCATTCAGCCGAGGCTTAATCAGCTCAATGTACCAATCGCAAAACTCGCCCCAAAAAAAATCGTAGATCCGGTTCGCCGCTTCATGAAACCGGTAAGTCTCGATCGCGTCATTCACGTCCCGAGTAGCCCGATTGAAGCGCGAAAGAATCCACCGATCCTCAAGCGTCTGCACAAGAAAACCGGCAACCCCCGAGCCCATGTGGGGACGGGGCTCTGCCCCGTCCAGGGCGGGTCGGAGACCCGCCCTCACACTAGCATCCCCGGGCCGCAGGCCCGGCTCGATCCGGTCCACATTCATGAACATGAACCGCGCCGCATTCCATATCTTGTTGGCAAAATTCCGATACCCCGCCGTGCGGCTCTCGCTGAACGCAATATCCGTCCCCGGAGCCGCCATAGCCGCCAGCGTGAACCGCGTAGCGTCCGTCCCAAACCGGTCGATAATCTCCAGCGGATCAATCACGTTCCCTTTCGTCTTCGACATCTTCTGTCGCTCGGCATCGCGCACCAGCGCATGAATATAGACATTGCGGAACGGCACGCTGTCGTTCTTCTTCTCCGCCCAGCCGCTCGCCTGCTTGATCGCCGCATCCTGCTCGTGCCCCTCCATGAAGTGGCAGCCGAACATGATCATGCGCGCCACCCAGAAGAACAGGATTTCGTAAGCCGTAATCAGCAGCGTCGTCGGATAGAAGACGTCCGCGTCGCGCG
>JBEKFN010000261.1:0-6284 GCA_050013295.1 Terriglobales bacterium | reverse complement strand
CAGCGGCGCTTTTCGACTCGCCAGGTCCAGACCGCCAGGATGATGGTGAGCAGCCCTATGAATTCCGCCACCATGCGATGACCATGTTCGTATTTAATGCCGCCAACCATTTGCGGCATTTTGTAGAAGGAGCCGAAGGTGGTCGGCCAGTCGGGGACGGATAAGCCAGCGTCATTGCTGGTGACAAGCGCCCCGGCAACGATCAGGACGAGGGTGGCGCACGCGGTGAAGATGGCGAAACGGTGCAGTCCGCGATGGTACGGGATTTCGATGCTCTTCAGCACGATGGGTTTCTCGAACAAAATAGTTTAGCAAACCAGGTCGCGGAAAGGGTTCACGACTTGAAGACCATCGATCTCGCGGCCTTCTTGAAAATCCTCAGACAATAGAACGCGACAGCCGGCCTGCTTGGCGGCGCGAACTACAAGAGCATCCCAGAAAGAAAAACTGTGGAGCCGGTGAAGATCAATGGCGGCAAGAATATCGGCGATCTCAGGAGAAGCAACGTCGAATTCGGAGAGTATTTCGACTTTGCGACGCGCGATTAGCGGATCGACATGCAGCTTTCGCGTGACATTCACGAAATACTCCTGCAGCACTTGGAGAGAAACCACACCCGTTCCATCCCGCCTGTGCTGTGCCACGAGATCGCGCGAGCAGCGCTGTTTAGCAGGGGCAAATTCGTCGTCCGCGTAGAGGAGTACGTTGGTGTCGAAGAAGCTACGAACGCTCATGAGCCTCGTCGCGATTGAAACGGTGGCCATGAGAGTTGCCAGTGCCCGACAGGCGCTCAAACTCCGCGATGCTGCGCTCGGCGTCGTCGCTTCCAGCCAACTTTTGCAGGTACTCGCGGATCAACTGGTTGAGGCTCTTGCCGAGAGTCTCTGCGCGCTTTCGGGCGCGCTCTAGAGTCTGTTCATCAACAGAAAGTGTAACATTCATAAACACAGTATACGTGCGCACATATGCCGTGTCAACCATCGCAGTCCGGTCTATCCAACCGCCGAGCTTTGCGATTCCAGTGCTTGAATGATGGCGTCGGCGAATTCCGAGGTGCCTGCGGTGCCGCCCACGTCGCGCGTCAGTTTGCTGCGGTCGCGATAGACCTCGTCGATGGCGTTCCGGATCTTCCAGGCGGCGTCGGCCTCGCCGATATGGCGCAGCATGAGCAGCGCGGATCGCAGCACGGCCGTAGGATTGGCAATATTCTTTCCGGCAATGTCAGGTGCGGAACCGTGGACAGCCTCAAAGATGGCGCACTCATGGCCGAAATTCGCTCCGGGCACAAGGCCAAGTCCGCCGACCAGTCCCGCGCACAGATCGGAAATAATGTCGCCGTAGAAATTCTCCAGCAGCAGCATGTCGTACTGGTAGGGATTCATCACCAGTTGCATGCAAGTGTTGTCGACAATGTGCTCGCCGTAGGTGATCTCGGGATACTCTTTCGCGACGTTGCGCGAGCAGCGCAGAAACAATCCATCGGACATCTTCATGATGTTGGCTTTGTGGATGCAATGAATTTTCTTGCGCGTGTTCTTGCGGGCATGCTCGAAGGCGAAACGCGAGATGCGAGTGGAAGCCTTTTCGGAGATGACCTTGATGCTCTCGACTACTCCGGGAACAACTTCGTGTTCGATGCCGGAATAAAGTCCTTCGGTGTTTTCGCGCACCACAATCAAATCAATGCCCGGATAGCGAGTGGGAATATGCGGCAGGTTGCGGATAGGCCGGAAGTTGGCGAAGAGTTCGAAGCGCTTGCGCAGTTCGACATTAATGCTGGAGAAGCCGCCGCCGATGGGCGTAGTCACGGGCCCCTTCAGCCCGACACGGGTGCGCTCGATCGATTCGCTGAGTTCTTTGGGAATGTAATCGTGGTACTTCTCAAAGGCTTCGGCGCCCGCGGCGAAGCTCTCCCATTCGAATTTGACGCCGGTCGCTTCGACCATGCGAACTGTGGCCTGGATGACTTCGGGGCCGATTCCATCGCCGGGAATGAGGGTTACTTTGTGGGAAGTCATTGAGTCATTGAGACATTGATGCATTTAGACATTGAATCATTTAACGGCGTGCTTGGACGTGCGCAATGACGCCCCGAAGATCTTTACTAGCTCGTTGGCTTCGTTTAGCAGTGTGTTCTTTCTTGACGAACGACTCCTGTCTCGCCCAGAAGTTCGAGCCAGAGGACGGATTCGTCTGCCTTTTCCACCACGATACCCATTCTTGCAATGAACTCAGCCTGGGAAACGAGCACGACAGACTGCCCGATAGTTCGCGGCAACGGACGTGCCAGAGCGCAGAAGTTGTTTTCCCAGAGTTTGTGCGGCTGGAGAGTGAGGCAGCGAACGAAAGAGGTTTACGATCCGGATCGCAAAACTCTTCGTGCGCCGCTTCAGCTCCATCGCTTTGTCAAGGGAGTTCATGGAATCATTGAGTCATTTAGTCATTGAAGTATTGAATCATTTGGTTCAATGATTCAATGCCTCAATGATTCAATGTTTCAATCAGCCTTTCCCGGCTTTGCCCTTCGCCTCGGGCGTGTCTTTCGTCTTGAGCAGGTCTTTCAGTTCCGTCATGAATTCCTGCACGTCTTTAAAGTCGAGATAGACGGAGGCGAACCTTACATACGCAACTTTGTCATAGCGCCGCAGGCGGTTCATGATCAGCTCGCCGATTTCGCTGGTTTTGCGCTCGCGCTCGGCCGACTCCATGACGAAGCTCTCGGCTTCATTCACGATCTGTTCCAGCTTACTGATCGGCACCGGCCGCTTCTCACACGCGCGCATTAGTCCATTGAGCACTTTTTGGCGGTCAAAACGCTCCCGGCGCCCGTCTTTTTTCACCACCATGTAGGGAATTTCGTCGATGCGCTCGTAGGTGGTAAAGCGCTTTTCGCACTTCAGGCATTCGCGGCGGCGGCGGATGGAGTCCGCTTCCTTACTTTCGCGCGAATCCACGACTTTGTCATTTTCAAACCCGCAAAAGGGGCATTTCATGCGCTTGGTTACACTCGGGAAATAAAAATGATTGTAGCAGGGGCTGCCCGAAGAGATGGTAGGGTCGAGGCGGTTTGATCGTGGGTCAGTTTTTAAAGCCCGCGATCCAGGCTCAATCGCCACGCCGGCAACGCGAACCAAATCCCCGCAATTAACGACGCGGCACTGGCACCGCGCGGATTCTAGTGCTTCATTAAACTGCCAACTACTCCGCCCAATGAATCCTGCCAGGCATGGACGATCATTCCGGGGCGAACGCTTCGGCGCCAATAGGCCAGAACCCCGAACATGCTTCCGAACAGGCTGATCAGAATCACCATACGGAGGCCCTGGTACGCGTGCGCCGCGCCGAAAGCCACGCCAGAAAGGAGAATGCCGGCGGGAGCGTTCCTAGTCAGGGCCATGAACTGCCGTTGCAGGTAGCCTCGAAAGATCGTCTCCTCGCAAATACCGGCGGTGACGGAGAGCGCTATCCATACTGTTATCTCAACGCCCCCATGTGGGAACATGAACTGCATATTGCCACCCTGCGCGTCGAGGCGCAGGAGCTTGCCGATTATCCAAAGTAGCCCCAACGCAACCACCCAGAACCCAGCGGCAATTCCAATATCGCGCACCACCTGGCGGGCGGAACACCAATGATCTCCGAGAACGAGGAGCACAGACGCGCCTCTAAGCCGCACGCCCGCCACTGCAAAACCGAACATGATCCATTCAACCAAAAGGGTAATCACATAAAAGCGCACGCGGTTGGGACTAGCCGCTACCCTCAGTTGATCTGCAAAAGTTTTGAACCAGAACGCCCACCCGGCCACCGCGACGATCACCAAAATCGTGTGGATTGGGCTAGCGACGGTGGGATAGCGGTCCGACGTGGACTGAGCCAGAGCGGAGGTCTGCATGATCACCTCGTGTCTGTCCATACGAACCAGCCTTGGAAAAAGTTCCCTGTCTGGTCAGAATGCCAAATTCGAGCGTTGTATGAGACCCTTTCGCCGAGAACATCTTGTTTCGGCAGTGAGAGGGTGCACAAACTTAAGCTGACCCGCCGGCAATTTACCTTGCTTCCTCAACCGCCGCGCCTTCCTCCGCCTGCTCCGTCTCCTCGGAAAGCTTGCGCAGCGACAACCGTTCGCGATGGGAGAGCAACAATCCCACCGGAACCACGGCGACGAACGTGACCAGCCACAGCATGATGCCGCAACTGACCGCGAGTTCTTTGGGGACAATGTGAAAGACGTGGTCGAGCGCGCTGATGGTGGCCAGCTGCGACCCTCCGCCGACGCCGGGCAACTGCACCATGGAACCGATCATGCTGGAGCCCATGAGAAGAAGAACCTTAGTAGTACTCAAGGCGATAGGTGCGCCATAGGCGTGCGTCACTTCCTTGTAAGACAAGGCAATAACCCACCACATCGCCACCGACACGGCTGACACCTGGAGGAATGCGAACGGACCGTGAATGGTATTGAGCCCCACGGTAAATTCGCGAATTTTTTGCGCGATGCGATGGCCCAGATTCTCGCCGAGATGAGAAAAGCGGTCTTCGACCCACTGCGCGATCCGCTTCCCCCGATAGGCCATCAGCACGGCTGCGGAAAGCAGGCCGAACACGAGCGCAATCAGAGCGTATCCCGTGAGATGAATCCACTCCCTGACCTCCGGTGGCGCGGCTTCGGTAAACGCGCGCAGCTTCGAGGGCAGAAAAATGCCTGCCACCAACAAGACGGTGAAACCGCCGACGTCAAAAATTCGCTCCACCGCCCAGACCGCAACTTGCGAGGCGAACGGGAGGTTCTCTCGGCGGGCTATCAAATAGGGACGAATCAACTCCCCCGGCCGGCCGAGCAAGGCGAGTCCGGTGAACCCGATCAAAGTGGGTGGAAGCAATCCCAGCAGGGATGCTTGCTTGCGCACCGGTCGAAGGAAAATTTTCCATCGCACCGCGCGCAGGAAATAGGCGAAGTAGATGAGCGCTACCCCGTGAAAAATGTGGCGCCAATTCAGCCCGTACTGAAACAGCCGGGCCCAGTCGAAGTCCCGCCAGGTGCGAAACTGCAGATAAACCAGCACGGCCAGAACCAGAAAGACGACGGCAGAGGCTGCGTATCGTTTCTTATTCACCGGAATGAAGGTAAATGAGAGGGGAGGCAGGGTCAACGCTGGGCTGATGCGCGCTGGGATGACGCAAGCGAGGATGTCAACGCGGAGATTCGACGGCGACAGTCGTGCCGGCGGGTTTCGGAGCGCCCTGGGCCCGGCTCGGAGTCTTGCTCGGAGCCTTGTTCGCAGCTTTGTTCGGAGCCTTGCTCGGCGCTCGAGCGGAGGCCGCTTTTTGTTTCGCTGCTTTTTCCTGGGCGGTCTTCTTAGTGTTGTATTCGTGCACGATGCGAGCCACGTAGGCGCGGGTTTCGCGAAATGGCGGCACTCCCCTATACTGCTCGACGCGATCGGGACCCGCGTTATAAGCGGCCAATGCCTTGACGAGATCGAAATCGTAGCGTTCCAGAAGTTCGCGCAGGTAGCGGCTTCCGCCCGTGACGTTGGCTTGCGGATCGAAGGAGTCGTTCACCCCAAGTTGGCTGGCGGTGCCGGGCATCAACTGCATGAGTCCGCGGGCGCCTTTGGGTGAAACGGCATGCGCGTTGAATCCACTTTCGGCGTGAATGACGCTGTTTACCAAGTCTGGATCAAGATGATAGGCGGCGCTGGCGATGTTCACGACTTCATTCAGAGGGGGCGCGGGCGCGGATTTAGCAGGTCCGGATTTAGCAAAGCCAGATTTAGCAAACTCCGACTTCGCAGGCGCCGACGGGGCGGCGATGGAGGCGCGCGCATTCGCGGGCGGTGGCACCGGTACTGGTACTGGTAACGAGAGATCTTTTTCGTAGCCGGTGATCTCCTCCGTGGGCACGTCCGTGAAGTTGGAATCGTCGGCAGCGAGATAGAGGCGAGTCGTTGTTCCCATCATCAGGCGATGATCGTGGCGGATGGTGAAGCCGTTGCGGAGGATAGCCAACTCGGCGGCAGTCGCGGGACGAGCGAGCAGAGCCACGGCGACGGCAAACAAAAGCGCGGCGGCCTGCGCTGCAATTCTCGGAGCCCGATGCATCGCCACTGGTCCTCTTTGAATCTGCTTCAAATCATCCTCGTCGAATCATCATAAACTGGTCACGATCGCCGGTGTGCGAATCTGGTCAACGACTACTGGGTCAAGCACTTTTCCATGCAGCGCGTGCTCGATGGCGGCGGCTACACCGCTTTCGGCATTCGAGCGGGTAAGCGTCCAGC
>JBEKFN010000260.1:0-6298 GCA_050013295.1 Terriglobales bacterium | reverse complement strand
GACAATGGATGGTTTGTGGGCGTGGAGCCGAGAAGAAACCCGGAAATCATCGTTTGCACGTTGCTCGAAGAAGGGGAGCACGGTTATCTCGCCGCCAGGGTGACGACGCAAGTGATCAAAGCCTACGTCGATAAGCAGCGGCGTCAGCCCACCAAAATGGCGACGGGCTCGGGCAAGGTGGAAGTCGGCGGCTTGTGGACCGATCCGGGCGGCACTAACGAAGACGGTAAGAACACGAGTGAAGACCGTTTGCAGGGCGGCCGCTTTCTCGTCGAAGTTGGGCGCAAGAAAGCTCCGCTGGCCGTTGCCGCGACCGGCATGCACTGACCGACAGACGATAGCCTCTCATGGTACGTTAAATCTGAAAAATGAAGACCGCTGCCCAACTGGCTCTGGACACCGCATCCGTCCGAGGAGTAACTTATGCCGACGCACGCGTGGTGTCGATTCGCAACCGCTCGCTGACCACCAAGAACGGACGAATGGGTCATGCCTCGGAGTCCGAATCCCTCGGCGTCGGCGTGCGCGTGATTGCGGAAGGCGCGTGGGGGTTTGCCGCGTCCGCGGATTTGAGCCGCGGCGCGGTAGAAGCGGCGGCCGCGCGGGCGGTTGAAATTGCGAAAGCCTCGGCGCGTGTGAAGCGTGAAGATGTTCGGTTGGCTCCCGAACCTGCGGCAGTGGCAGAGTGGACGACACCTCACAAGGTCGATCCGTTCACCACGTCGGTGGAACAGAATCTCGATCTGTTGCTGAAGGTTGACGCGGAGATGCGCGCCGTTCCGGGCGTCACGCTCGCCGAAACGGGAATGAACTTTCAGCGCGAAGAGTCGTGGTTTCTTTCGTCCGAGGGCTCTAGCATCCATCAGACAAAATATTCGACCGGCGCGGGCTATACGGCATATGCGTTTGCCGGTTCCGAGATTCAGAAGCGATCCTATCCGAACTCGTTCGGCGGGCACTGGCAGAACCGCGGCTACGAACTGATCGAAGAAATGAAATTGCTGGAGAATGCCCGTCGCGTGGCGGAAGAAGCCGTCGCCTTGCACCAGGCCGAGCAGTGCCCGGAAGGCGAGGCCACAATTATTCTGGATGGGTCGCAACTGGGATTGCAGATTCACGAATCCATCGGGCATCCGATTGAACTGGATCGTGTGCTCGGCATGGAAGCGAATTTTGCGGGCACCTCATTTCTCACTCTCGAGAAACTGGGAAAGCTGCGCTACGGCAGCGAACTGGTGAACGTCGTGGCCGATGCGCGGCAGGAACACGGACCGGGCCTCGGGACGTTCGCCTACGACGACGAAGGCGTGGCTGCGCAGTCGACGCCCATTATCACGAATGGGCGCTTCACTGGATATTTGAGTTCGCGTGAAACCGCTCACACCCTCGGGGCCACGCGATCCGGCGGAACGCTGCGCGCCGAAGGGTGGAACCGGCTGCCCCTGATTCGGATGACCAACGTCAGCATTCTGCCCGGAGAAAAGCCGCTGAGTTTGGAACAGCTCATTGCCGCGACTGACGATGGCATCTACATGGAGACCAACAAGTCCTGGTCGATTGACGACAAACGTTACAACTTTCAGTTCGGATGCGAAATCGCGTGGGAGATCAAGCACGGCAAGCGGGTGCGGATGCTGAAAAATCCTTCTTATTCCGGAATCACAACGGAGTTTTGGAATTCGATGGACGCGATCTGCTCGCGCGACCAGTGGACGCTGTGGGGAACTCCAAACTGCGGCAAGGGCCAGCCGCAGCAGGTCGTGGGCACCGGACATGGCGCAAGCCCGGCCCGGTTCAGGAATATTCGCGTGGGCTCGGCGTACCAGGGAAGTTGACGGGCAAATTTGTAATTTTGTAATCGGGTAATTTGGCAATTTCGAAACCCAAAATCAAGGGGCAAGGGGCCGGTTTTCAAATTACCAAATACAAATTACCCAATTACCAATTTTCATCAATGCTGGCTAAAGAACAAGCCGCCGACATCTTCGACCGAATTCGCCGCTTCTCGTCTGCCGACGAGGTCGAAGCTATCTTCACCGGCTCCCACTTTGCCCTGACCCGGTTCGCCAACAACACCATCCATCAGAATGTGGAGGAAGAGAACTCCGTCGTTTCGATCCGCACGAATTTTGCCGGACGGACAGCGCGCGCTACCGTCAATCAATTTGACGACGAGAGTTTGCAGCGGGCGGTTGCTGCTTCGGAGAGTCTCGCGAGAGTACAGGCGCCGGACCCGGATTTGCTGCCGATGCCGACAGCGGAAGAGGCAAATGCAGCGGGCGAGGGCGCCCGCTCCACACGCTTCTTTGAAGAGACCGCAAGTATTACTCCCGCCGATCGCGCCGAGGTGGTCAAACGCGTAGTGTCAGTGGCCGGCAAACACAGGCTGACGACAGCGGGCATCTACTCGACCTCGGAGTCCCGCGAAGGAATCTTCAACTCGCGGGGCTTAGCGAATTGGCATCACCAGACGCTGGCGGAAATTTCCATCACTATGCTGGCCGAGGATTCCTCCGGCTGGCAGAAGTTGAATTCACCCGATGTGCGTAACCTCGATCCCGCGCGGCTGGCGGAGACGGCGGCGCAGAAGGCGGTCGAATCCGCCCATCCGCGGGAGATTGCGCCGGGGAAGTACACGGTAATTCTCGAACCGGCAGCGGTCCTCGATATGGTTGGCTTCATGTTCTGGGACTACAGCGGCGTCGCGATCCTCGACCAGCGATCGTTTCTCAACGATCGGATCGGCACCCAACTTTTTGGCGAGAACATCAACATCTGCGATGACGCGACGCATCCGCTGCAGGCCGGTTCGCCGTTCGACGGCGAGGGAATGCGGCGCCAGCGCGTGCCATTGGTCGAGAACGGCGTGGTGAAGCGCGTGGTGTATGCGCGAGCCACGGCACAGAAGATGAAGAATTCGGCGTATGCGGGCAAGGTCGGCCCCATCGAACCCACCGGGCACGGATTTCCCTTGCCGAACGAAATGGGCGAGATGCCGCTGAACATCGTTTTCGGTGCGCCAGAAAAGCCGCGAAGCGTAGAAGAAATGACCGCCTCCACCGAGCGCGGCGTGCTGGTCACACGCCTGTGGTACATCCGTGAAGTGGATCCGTACGAGAAGATCGTGACCGGTATGACCCGCGACGGGACCTTCCTGGTGGAGAACGGCAAGGTGCAGTGCGGACTGCGAAACTTCCGGTTCAACGAAAGCCTGATTTCGATGCTGTCAAACGTGGAGGCGATGAGCGTCCCGGCTCGCGCCAGCGGAGAGGAATCGTTCGACATGGTGGTGCCGGCGATGAAAGTGAAAGAGTTTAACTTTACGGAAGCGACGAAGTTCTGAGCACTCAGTCCTTTCCCACCTAAGCAGACAGCGAAGTCTCCCCCAACGTCGCTCCAAGCTAACTGCTAGATGCTTCGACTCGACTGCTGAGTGTCGGCCGACACATCCAGTAAGATACGCCCCTAAGTCCCTGTACCACCGGCACTTCGCCGCCTTTGTTCCATGACTTCCGTAACTTTGCAATGCCGATGCTGGGGTGTAATCTCGCCCCTGAGTGTGCACTTGCTCAAGCGGAGTGGTGCACGGCAGGAACCGGAAGGAAGGTCATCGCAAACGTGTCTGAAGCCGCCAAAGGAACCGCTGCTGATGTCAGCAAGAATCGAAGGGGTTATACGGACGTGCAGGGCGCGCCGCGCTTTCCCATCAAACTGCCGGTAGCGTTGAAGTCGGCAGTCAACCCGCCTGGAATCACGGAAAAGACGGTCGAGACCGAGAACATTTCCGCCAACGGCGTGCTGTTCCGCATGGATGCCGATGTGCCCGTTGGTTCGGCTGTCGATTTTACGATTTCTCTACCCGCCGACGTAGTGGGAGCAGAAGCCGACGTGCAGGTCGATTGTCGCGGACGAGTGGTGCGCAGTTTTGCAGATGGCGGCCGGCGTGGGGTCGGTGTGGTGATTGACGAGTACCGTTTTGAGCGCAGGTAGTCTGCGCAGTTCGACCGGGCAAGTTCGGCCGCGCAGGTAGGGCGCGACAGGTAGGGCGGGAAAAGAGGACGGATGGGCAGCATTTCGGTCAGCACTCCGGTCAGCACTCCGGTGAATGTCGGGCCAGGCGAAGTTGTTCAGCCTGAGGACGGCAAAGGCACGATCCGCGTGATTGTGGCCGATACCCAGGCCATTTTCCGGGCCGGGCTGCGCAAGATCTTTGCGCTCGAGGACGACATACGGGTTGTTGGCCAGGCCGAGAGCCTCGATCAGACGGTTACCGCCATTCAGAAGTTTTCCGCCGATATTGTGATCTTCGAAGCGGCGCTGGCGCCGAATCCAGCCGATGCGGTTTCCGATCTTCTCCGGCAAAGTACGCGTTGCCGTTTGGTCGTCGTACTGCAGGAGCCCGACCAGGAGATGACGCTCGAGTTGTTCCGGCGCGGAGCCCATGGCATCGTTTGGCGCGAAGTTGAGCCCGAAATGCTGGTGGAATGCCTGCGCAAAGTCGCCCAGGGTGAAGCCTGGCTCGACAGTCGCGGCGTCGGGTGGGTGATGCAGGCCTATCGCACGCAAGGCATGCGCCCGGCAGGGTCACGCCCAAAAGTTTCGCTCACCCCCAAAGAGTCACTCATCGTCTCCTGCGTGACGCAGGGGATGAAGAACAAAGAGATTGCCCTACGGGTGGGCACCACCGAGCAGGTGGTCAAGAATTATCTCCGCAAAGTCTACGACAAGTTGGGAGTCGCCGACCGTCTGGAACTCGCGCTCTACTGCCTGAATCACCGCGTGGTTGAGGGCACGGTTCAGGCCAAGCCCGCCCAGCCACCCAACGGCCACGCTCCAGCGTCGCCAGAAACGCCCAGTGCCTCGGCTGCTGCTTCGGGATCCCGCTCCTGATTCTCTTCTTCTAGTACAATTCTCTGTCGCAGACAGTTCTCGGTTCCCAGTTCTCAGCTGGACCTGCTGAGCTTTTCACTGAGAACTGAGAACCGGGAACTGAGAACTAATTCCATAAAAAAATTCTCGTTGCAGAACGAAAAGAGAGGGCAAATTATGAAAGGCGACGCAAAAATCATTGCCATTCTGAACGATGTGCTGAAAGCCGAGCTCACTGCCATCAACCAGTATTTCCTGCACGCCGAGATGTGCGAGAACTGGGGCTATGAACGGATGGCCAAGCACACCCGCAAGGAATCCATCGAGGAAATGCAGCATGCCGAAATACTGATGGAGCGTATCCTGCTGCTCGATGGCGCTCCCAACATTACCGACTATTTCAAGATCAATGTCGGGCAAAACTTGAAGCAACAACTGGAGAACGATCTGCAGCTCGAAAACACGGCCGTGAAACGCCTGAATGAAGGGATCAAGGCCAGCGTGGCCGCCGGCGACAATGGTTCGCGCGAGCTGCTGGAGAAGATCCTGCTCGATGAAGAACATCACATCGACTGGCTGGAAGGGCAATTGCACGCGATTAAAGAGATGACCTACGAGAACTACCTGGCCCAGCAGTTACATAAGCCCGAGGAGAGCTGACAACAACAACCAGTCCTCTGGTTTGCCGACCTGAGTGAACCGAAGAGGAGGGATCTAGTTCGCGGGCAGTCCGTAGCACTGCTAGAATCAAGACAATCGCTGCACGCGGCGCCGGAGAGATGGCCGAGTGGCTGAAGGCGCACGCTTGGAAAGCGTGTTTACTCGAAAGGGTAACGTGGGTTCGAATCCCACTCTCTCCGCCAGTTCTTCTAAGCCCTGAAGATTAAAGGGCTTATCGAAAGACGGAAAAAAGCTACACTAAAAATCACTGATTTTCTCGACTTTTTGGGTATTAGCCAGAAGAGGAAATCAGCAATGGCAAAAAAGCTACAGCAAAAGCTACAGAAAGTCTCCGTATACATCCGCATCCGTCTTAACGACGGTTCCCAACCTTACTGTCCTGCGATCTGGGAGTCCAAGAAGCGGCTCCGTCCCCACTGGTGTCTCGTGTGCGTGGCAAACCCGAGCATCATCCTGAGGGCGTCTACCATGTCCGCTACCGGGTGTTGCCCGCTATCCGCCCACAATCCTGGCCACAGGGAGAAGGTCGGCTAACCCAGCATCCCCGAATTCTTTTCACGCGGCATAGTGAGTCTGGTCACAGCCAAGGGTGGCCCAGTGAGGTTGAATAGCATTAGCGGGCAAACGGATCACCGACGGGAGCAGTTCTAGATGGAAAACGGTGTCGGTCTAGTCATGACGGGCGGAGGTGCTCGCGGCGCTTATCAATCCGGTGTTCTAAAGCGCATTGGCGAGCTGAAACGCGCCC
>JBEKFN010000259.1:0-6303 GCA_050013295.1 Terriglobales bacterium | reverse complement strand
GGGGGCGGCACTGAAGACGCTTACGGTGCAGAACACGACGCTGGACGATGTGTTTGTCCACTATACGGGGCGGCAGTTGCGCGATGAACTGGTGAAGGCGCATGGCTTCACGATGCCGGATAGCCCGGGGTTGCGGCCATGAACCGGATGATGGCGATTATCGAGCGCGAGATGCGCAAGTATTTCCGGTCGCCGACGCTGATGATGGTGTCGATGGTGATGCCGCTGGTACAGCTGATCGTCCTGGGGAATGCCTTTGGCGGAAAGATCCGCGACGCGAAGATGGGGGTCGTGGATGAGGATCATGGGACGCAGGCGATCCGGATCAAAGAAGCGTTTGACGCGGTGCGGGCGAATATGCGGACGTTTGTTACGATCCCGTATGACAACGAAGTGCAGGCGCGGGAAGACGTGCGCAACGGTAAAATTCAGGGCGCGGTGATTATTCCGCCGCAGTATTCGAAGCTGGTGTACGAAAAGAATCATCCCAGGGTTGCGCTGATTGTCGACAATAGCGACAACTTCATGAGTTCTACCCTCGAAGACGAGATGAATGCGGTGACCGACGCGTTGAACCAGCCCGACGTGTCGCCGCGACTGTTGCAGCAGACGGCTCTGGAAACAGTGGAACTGTATCCGTATATCGAGTACATGAAGTTCCTGTTGCCGGGATCGATCACGTTGGCGATGTTCGTGTCGGTGATGATCGGCGGCGGCATGCTGTATATCGACGATAAGGCGCGCGGTGTTCACGAGGGATACTTGGTGACTCCGATCACCAAAGCGGAGCTCGTGTTTGGGCTGAATGGAGCGGGGGCGATCAAGGCAGTGATGACCGGAGTGGTGACTACGGTGATCGGATCGTTGCTGGCGGGAGTGGGGACGATATTCCATCCGGCGACGATGCTGGGGCTGATTTTGATGATCACGCTGACGTCGGCGGCATTCAATTCGATGATGTTTTTGTTGATGGTGCGAGTCGAGGATCCGCTGGTGCCGCGGGCGATGTTTGGGATTCTAAATACGCTGTTGTTTTTTCCCAGTGGAGCGATCTATCCGGTGCAAGCATTTCCGGCGTGGCTGCGGGCGATTACGAAAGTGGATCCGTTTACCTATGCGGTGCACGGATTCAAGTCGCTGCTGCTGAAGGAAACGGGGCTGGGGGCGATTGCTCCGGACTTGATTTATCTGGGGATTTTTGCGGTGGTGACGCTGGCGTTGGCGGTGCCGCTGTTTAAGCGGACGCTGTAGGGGGCAGGTGTCAGGTCTCAGCTCTCAGGTCTCGGGAAGACCTTGGTCAGCCCTCGATCGATGGTCGCTCGGTGTCCGGCACGACTGAACAGGCTGCGGAAAAAACTCAGGTTTCGCAATCAGGGTATCGCTTCAGCGATACCGCAAGTTCTTCCAAATCAGACGCCCCTTTAGGGGCTGGCCGTCGACATCTGACTTTTTCCGTAGCCTCTGAAGTCGTGCGTTCCCCAAAAACAATTTTCTGAAGTTGCCTGCGGCGAGTCGTGGACCGATGCTCTGCGCCCGGCTGGACGGCCGAACCACCCCAGCCCGCGAAAAGCGCGCGGTCTGGGGACCCCGGTGAGGGAGGCCGTCCCTACGTGATCTGTGGCGCTGCCAAGCCTCGCTCGGGGCGGGTGAATGGGATTGCGCTGGGGGAATCGGTGGGCAGGCGGAAGACGAGGTTGGTGGTGTTGGAACGCATTTTGGCACGAGCGTTGGAACGAGCATCGCGATTGACATCCAGGCGCAGCCAGATGAAACGGCCGACGCGGCTGAGGCGGACTTGTTCGGGACTCAGTCTGGCCGTGTAACTGGAGGCGATGCGGGCCATTTCGGCGAGGTCGTTCATGGGTCCGAATTCCACTTCACAGGGGCGGGGCAGTTGGCGCATGGAGTCGAGTTGGCGGGCGATACTTTTGCGTCCGGCAACGCAGGGCTGGGTGCGGCAATCGAGAATCTTTTCGATGGCGTAGAGAGCGGCGTGGTCGACGCGTTCTCCGAAGGCAAGGTAGAGGGTGTTGGTAGCGGCGGCGTAGTTGAGGGGCACCATCTGAAAAGCTTCGAGGATGGGAAGCGGAATGCTCCCCGGAGACGGGATGGTGGAAGGATCGAAGGAAGAGGCGACGGGACATCCCCATTGCAGAGCTAGGGCGGTGGTGACTTCCTGTTCGGTGGCAAAGCCGAGTTTTTCGATCCACTCGCCGATTTTTCCGTAGCGGGCGCGGCGCTGGGCTTCGAGGGCGGCGCGAACTTCGATGTGGGTGAGCTTGCCGCGGGCGACCATGAGGAGGCCCAGAGGAATGCGGTTGGGCGGCTGCGGCGATGGAGCGGTCACGCGCAAGCGGGAGAGCTGGCCGATGAGGGCGGTCTCCAAGCATTGGGGCTGGCAATAGAAGACGCCCTGGAGGAGCGTCCCACTCGGGCGGTGACGGAGGCGGTGCCAGAGCGAATGCGGGCGCGTGCAGGAGGCGAGCGCGCACAGCGGCTCCGAGGCTTCGATTTTGTGGCGCTTGATCCAGTTAGCGGACCAGGTTAGCGGCTTGAGAAAGTTTGGCATGGGGCGATCCTCCGTAAAAGAAAATCGTTGCATTCATCGCAATTCGGCTCTTAGCTCTTAGCTCGTAGCCCGTAGCTCGTAGCTCGCAGCTCTTGGCTCGATCGACTCGGGATAAGGATGACAACCCAGAGCCACGCGCTAGAAGCCAAGAACTCAACAAACTCAAACGAAAATCAGCCGGGAGATCCGGGGGGTGGTGCCGGGTCGACGACGTCGGTGACGCGCAATCCGTATTTGCCGTCGACGACAACGACGTCGCCGTGGGCGATCAGGCGTCCGTCGTCGAGCAGGAGATCTACCGGTGAATGGATAGTGCTATCGAGTTCGACGACGACTCCGGGATTGAGGGCGAGCACATCGCACAGCAGCATGCGGCGGGTTCCGAAGCGGAGTTTGACGTCCAGGCCGACATCCATGAGGCGGCGTAGGGCGGAAGACGGGGGCGACGATGTTTGCCCAGATGTTTGCGACGATGTTTGCACCGATGTTTGCGCGGGCGACGCGGGCTGCACGCGCGCCTGGAGCGCGGCGGCGAGGGCGGGGCTGATCTGAATCTCGACGGTAATCGCCGTATCGCCTTGGGCTTCGTTCCCGGTTCGCAGGCAGACGATGGCGTCGGAGGACCAGGAGGGCGCGGCAGAGGGGGAGAGATGGAGCTGAACTTCGCCGCCGGCGGTCGCGGCCAGGGCGGTCGCGGCGAGCCCGGCGATCTGGCGCAAGAATTCCTCAAGCGCTTCTTTGTGGTCTGGGGTAATGCCTTCAGGCGCGGGTTCGGTTTCGCCGACGAACTTCTGGGCGAGGCGGGTACCGGAGGCGGCAGGCAGACGCAAGGTCATCTCGCCATGAGCGGCACCTCCCGCGACGACCGTATACCAGAGGTCGGAATCGGTGGATGGCAGCGGCTCCGAAGAAATTTCGAAGGCGGCCGGTTGTCCGGAAACTTGGGAGAGCACGTTCTGGAGACAGGTTTTCCAGGCTTCGCACCAATTGCGGAGTTCGGCGTGAAGTTCAGCATGAAGTACGGGGGCCGGGTCATTGGCCGCTGCATCGGGAACGTCGGTCATAGCTCACCTTTGGGTGGAAGCGGGGTTTCAAGAGAGAGGACGCTGGCGGCGCGGTGGTTGTTGACGCGCACCGGGGTCGCCGAGCATAGAGGAACTCCATCGATCAGCATCTCGGCTGGGGCGGAGGCGTTCCGGGAAAAAGAGAGCAGGTCGCCGGGAGCGAGTTCGGTGATGTTCTCTAAAGGCACTTGCAGGCCGCGCATGGAAAGTTCGACGGGGAAGAAACAGTTGAGCAGCTTTTTCTGAATCTGGAGGCGGCCTTCGATCGGACCGCGGCGGCGCTGATAGCTGAAGTCGGCGGAGATTTTTCTGAGCAAGGCGTTGGAAACCACGGCGGGGATGGCGAGGTTGAGCGTGCCGCGGGTTTCCGACATTTTGATTTCGAAGCTGAGGCAAAGACTTTTTTCTTCGGGAGGCATGAGCCGCTGGGTTTGCAAGAGCTGCTGGCGTGCGCCGAAGTTGAATTCGAGCGCAATCGTTTGCCAGGCTGTTTGCAGCTCGCGGCACATGATGCGGACGACGCCTTCGAGAACCTCTTCCTCGATCTCGGTGATGGCGCGCGTAATTTCGCCGCTCTTGCCTTCCCCGCCAAGCATGACGTCGATGATGGGGAAAGCGATGGTGAGATCGAGTTGGAGCACAGCCGTGGCGCCGACCGGGGCGAGATCGATGGAGGCGAGGTAGGCTTTTTCGGGGATGCGCTGGATGAACTCGAGAAACGTGAGATGCTCGGCGGAAACCAGGCTGCAGTCGAAAACGATGCGCAAGTAGGCCACGTAGCCTTCGGCGTTCGCGTCGGGATGTCCCGGCTCGAAGCGCATTATCGGCGGCCGCTGATCCGGAACCACCGCCGCCACGCGCACCGCCGAAGAGCTTTCGCGTTGCAAGCCGGCGAGCGCGAGCGCGAAGCGGGGAACACGCTGCGCTTGAAATACCACCAACTGGCGGCGATACGGCCCGCCCGCCGGGGTGCGCGTGGTTTGGGCGTTGGCCATGTTGCTGGCCACCACCCCCGCGCGCTGCCGCTCGGCCCCCAGCGCCGAGCCACTGAGTTCCAGCATGCCGAACAGGTTCATGATGTACTCCCTCCTCCATTAATGGCGGAGGCCATGGTGTGAAACTCGGATTTCAGGAACGCCACCGCCACCGTAAAGCGCAACTGGTTCTGGGCCAGGAGCAGCGATTCGCGCTCGACCGAGACGTTGTTTCCGTCGGGACGTTCGAGCAGTCCGCGGATTTCATGCGCGACCGGGGTGAACGATTGGGTTGCGAACAACGGCCCGGCCGACGGCGGCTCCTCGCCGGCCATGGCGTGCTCGATTTCACCGGCGAAGGGACGAAGGTCACGGGTGCGGTATCCCGGGGTATCGACGTTGGCCAGGTTCGTGGCAATCACCTGATGGCGGAACGCGCTCAGGTCGAGCACGCGCTCCAGGCCGCGCATCAGCGGAGTATCGATCATGGACATGGCTGCTCCTTGTTATTGTTACCGTTATTCCGGAGATCTTTATTCCGAAGATCGTCATTCCGGAGATCGTTACTGCGAAGATCGTTACCGCGAAGATCTTGGTTTTGGAGATCTGCGCTAATAATATCGTTGCGATAGTTGTTCCTCGGCGGCAGCCCAAACTCGCGGACCTTGTTGCGCACCGTACGCAGGCTCACGCCCAGCAACTCGGCCGCCCGCGCCCGGTTGCCGCCGGTGGATTCGAGGGTCATGGCAAAAAGCTGGCGCTCCATTTCGCCGAGCGAGAGGCCCGGTTTCCATTCCGGAGAGTGCTGCAGGCGAGGCAAGATTTTTCCGTGCCGACTTTGCCCGTGCTCGAGGGCTTCGACGCCAATCTCGCCGCCGCGGGACAACGCTACCGCCCGCCGCACGAAGTTTCCGAGCTCGCGCACATTGCCCGGCCAGGCATTTTCTTCGAGGCGCGCCACCAGTTCGCGGCCCAAGACGGCCTGGGTCCCGGGCGCGGCATAGAGGCCGGCGAAATATTCGGCCAGCTCGCGAATGTCGCCGGTGCGGTCGCGCAGCGGCGGCAGAGAAATCGGAATCACATTCAGGCGATAAAAAAGATCGGCGCGGAAGCGGCCTTCGGCGACCGCGGCTTCGAGCGGACGGTTGCTGGTGGCGATGACGCGAATATCGACGCGCACCGTCTGGTTCGATCCCAGGCGGTCGAACTCGCGCTCTTGCAGGGCGCGCAGCAGTTTCGGCTGCAGCGCCAGCGGCATCTCGCCGACTTCATCGAGCAGCAGGGTGCCGCCGTTCGCCGTCTCGAACTTGCCCGGCCGCGCGCCCACCGCTCCGGTGAAGGCGCCGCGGGCGTGGCCGAACAATTCGCTCTCCAGCAGGCTCTCGGGAAACGCGGTGCAGTTCAGCGCCACGAACGGGCCCGCTTTGCGATGGCTGAGGCGGTGGATAAGGCGGGCGATCAGCTCTTTGCCCGTGCCGCTCTCGGCCTCGATCAGGACGTCGGCGTCGGTCGAGGCCGCCTGCCGCGCCCGCTCAAGCGCCCCTTCCCATGCCGGGGAGTGGCCGATGAGCGTTTCCGTGTCTTTGCCCAACTCCCCCGCGCGGCGCAAGACCTGCTCGACGGCGAGCTCCAATTTTTCGAAGCAGACCGGCTTGACCAGGTAATCGCAGGCCCCATTGCGCATGGCTTCGACGGC
>JBEKFN010000258.1:0-6316 GCA_050013295.1 Terriglobales bacterium | reverse complement strand
CGCCCCTCAAACCCTATAATCTCCTCGATGCTCGTCTCCGACTTCCAATATGATCTCCCGCCCGAACGCATTGCGCAGGAGCCATTGGCAGATCGCGCCGGGTCGCGCCTGCTGCATATGAATCGGCTCAATGGAACCTGGCAAGATCGGAAGTTTCCCGAATTCCCCGACCTGCTGCGCCCCGACGACCTGCTGGTCCTGAACAATACGCGGGTGTTCCCCGCCCGTCTCTACGGCCATCGGAGCGGACAGCGGGCCCAGCCCCTGAGCCCGCACAATCCAGCGTCACGAGATTTTCTCCGCGGGCAGGTCGAAGTTCTGCTGACGCGCCAGGTGGCGGACGATCCGATCGAGTGGGAATGCCTGGTGCGGCCCGGCCGGAAGATCGGGATCGGAGAAAAACTCTACTTTGGCTATCCCCCCGGCGCCCCACCCGAACTGGAAGCCGAGGTCACCGAGCGAGGCAGCTTCGGCGAGCGGCGCATCCGCTTCGCCCCAGTCCCCGATTTCTTCGCCCGCATAGAGCGCATTGGACACGTGCCCCTTCCGCCCTATATCGACCGCGTCGACCGTGCGGCCGACAGGGAGCGCTACCAGACCGTCTACGCCCAAACGGCGGGGTCAACGGCAAGATCGGTGGCAGCGCCCACTGCCGGCCTGCACTTCACGCCCGAGATTCTCGAGCAGATTCGCGCCCGCGGAATCAAGATTGCCGAGATCACATTGCACATCGGCCTGGGCACCTTCCAGCCGGTGCGAACAGAAAAAGTGGAAGATCACAAACTGCATCGGGAGCAGTACGAGATTCCAGCGGAAGCAGCGCAAGCGATCAACCGGGCGAAAGCCGAGGGGCGGCGCGTGGTGGCCGTGGGCACAACCACCGTCCGCACCCTAGAGTCCGCAGCAGAGTTCGCAGGAAAGATCGCAGGAAAGCTCGCTGCGGAACGAACCAGTGAGAATCGCGTGGAAGCCGGACGAGGCGAAGCCGGCGTGTTCATCTATCCCGGCTATCGCTTTCGCATCGTAGACGCGCTGCTGACGAACTTTCATCTGCCGCAATCGACCCTGCTGATGCTGGCGTGCGCGCTCGGTGGTAAAGAGTTGGTGATGGCCGCATATCGCCACGCGGTCAAGGCAGAGTACCGCTTCTACTCTTATGGAGATTGCATGTTCATTGAGTGACGAGCACGAGCAATGAGTAGCGGCCTCGCGCTGGTAGCATGGGACATATGCATTGCCCCTCATGGCTCGTGTGGGGACGGGCGCCCTCGCCCGTCCAAGCCGAGCAAAGCTCGGCACCTGCCTGTGGTCACGGCAACTCTCGATTCGTTATAGCAATGATTGCGCTAGTTTCCCTGGGCCTAACCTTCACAGCGAGGGCACAAAGCAAAACTGCGCCAGATGCCACGCGTGCCGCCAAGCCCGCCGACACGCGCGAAGACGCACAGCTTTACCGCAACACTACTTTCGCATTCCGCTACAAAATTCCCTACGGCTGGGTACATCGCACCAGCGAAATGCAAGCGGGAAACGAGGCCGGTAAAGGAGAAGTCCTGCTCGCGGTTTTCGAGCGTCCTCCCGAGGCCACCGGAGACACCATCAACTCCGCAGTCGTGATCGCCTCCGAGAGCGCAGCGTCCTATCCCGGCCTGAAGAAAGCCGAAGACTACCTCGGCCCGCTCACCGAACTGGCGACGGCCAAAGGTTTCAAAGCCGATGGCGAACCGTACGCGCTAGTGGTTGAAGGGCGGCAATTGTTGCGCGCCGATTTCGTCAAGCCGCGGAGCGACCAACTCACCATGCGCCAGTGCACGCTCGTCCTGCTCGCAAAGGGTCAGATCGTTTCGTTCACCTTCATCGCCGGCAGCGAAGACGAACTCGACGACCTGATGGACGGCCTACATTTCGGGGGGGCAAAATCATCCGCACATTAGAGCGTTTCCTGAAGTTCGTTGGTGTGGGGACGGGGCTTTGCCCCGTCCAAGCGGGGCAGAGCCCCGCTTCCACGCTGAGCCCAAAAACCACCCGTTTATGGTATCGATTCCAGTCCTCAAAATAAGGGCCCTTTGTGGTAAAATAACGCAAGCTCTGGTGACAGCTAAATAGCAGAAAATTCAATAAGTTGAGCTCACCCGAGCAGTCCCGGAATCGTCCCTCCAGCCAGGCGTCCGAATCCGGCATTTTCCACGGAGCAGAATGTCCACGAAAGAATTGCAAGCCGAACTCCTCGACGCGAAAAACGACGCGAAGAACGACGACGCGAAGAACAAGAACGGCAAAACCACCAACGGAGATTACACCGCCGATTCCATAAAAGTCCTCGGCGGCATGGAAGCGGTGCGCAAGCGTCCAGCCATGTACATAGGCTCGACCGGCGAACTAGGCTTGCATCACCTGGTCTACGAAGTCGTCGATAACTCGGTAGACGAGGCCCTAGCCGGCTACGCCGACAAAATCGAAGTCACCATCCACCTCGATAACTCCATCACGGTAGTCGACAACGGCCGCGGCATTCCCGTCGATAACATGGACATCGACGGCGAAAAAATTCCCGCCGCGCAGGTCGTGATGACCACGCTGCACGCCGGCGGCAAGTTCGACAGTAACTCCTACAAAGTTTCCGGAGGCCTGCACGGCGTGGGTGTAAGCTGCGTAAACGCGCTAAGCGAAGAATTAGATCTCGAAATCTGGCGCGACGGTTTCACCTGGGAGCAGACCTACTCCAAGGGCGAGCCCACCAGCAAGCTAAGAAAAACCGGCGCCGCCAAAGTGAAGACAGGCACCAAGGTTCACTTCGTGCCCGACAAATCGATTTTCACCACCACCCTCGAGTACAACTTCGACACCCTCTCGCAGCGTCTGCGCGAATTAGCGTTCCTCAACAAGGGCCTCGTCATCACTCTCACCGACGAGCGGCAGACCGACTCGAAGACCAGCGAAGCCAAGCGTACCGAGTTCAAATACAACGGCGGCATCGCCGAATTCATCAAGCACCTGAACCGCGGCAAGCAGACGCTCCACGACAAGCCCATCTACATGGAAGCCGACAAGGATGACGTGCACATCGAAATCGGCCTGCAGTACAACGACGCCTACTCCGAATCCGTTTTCAGTTTCGCCAACAACATCAACACCGTCGACGGCGGCACGCATCTCTCCGGCTTCCGCACCTCACTGACCCGCACCATCAACTACGCCGGACAGCAGATGGGCCTCTTCAAAGACGTAAAAGAAAATCTAACCGGAGACGACGTCCGCGAAGGCCTGGTAGCAGTGATCAGCGTCAAGATGCCCCAGCCGCAGTTCGAAGGCCAGACCAAGGGCAAGCTGAATTCCGACATAGCCGGCATAGTGCAAGCCGTAGTCAATGAAAAGCTGGGAGCCTTCTTCGAGCAAAACACCGCCGTAGCCCGCAAAATAATCAACAAAGCCATAGACGCCGCCCGCGCCAGAGAAGCCGCCCGCAAAGCGAGAGACCTAACCCGCCGCAAGGGCGCGCTAGATGGCGGAGGTCTCCCCGGCAAATTAGCCGACTGCAGCGAGCGCGATCCCCAACGCTGCGAACTGTTTCTGGTAGAGGGAGAATCCGCAGGCGGCACCGCCAAACAGGGCCGCGACCGCCGCTTTCAAGCCATCCTCCCGCTCAAGGGAAAAATTCTGAACGTGGAAAAAGCGCGCTACGACAGGATGCTCGCCCACGAAGAAATTCGCGCCATGATCACCGCGTTAGGCACCGGCATCTCGAAAGAAGATTTCGATCCCACCAAAGTCCGCTACGGCAAAATCATTCTGATGACTGACGCCGACGTAGACGGCTCGCACATCCGCACCCTGCTGCTAACCTTCTTCTTCCGCCACATGCAGGAGTTGATCAAGCGCAGCAACGTCTACATAGCGCAGCCTCCACTATTCGGCATCAAGAAGGGCAAGAGCCACCAGTACATAAAAAACGAACACGAATTCGTCAAAGTCATGGTGAAGCGCGCCTCCGAAGGCCTGATCATCCGCTACGGAGAAGGCGCAGCCAAGTTAGAAGGCGCGGCCCTGACCAAGTTCATCACTGTGCTGAACGAGTATCTAGGATTTCTAGATAAGTTAAACAAGCGCATACGCGAAGAGCAAATCACCGAGCTGCTGCCGAAACTCGACTTAGCCAAGCGCACCGACTTCGAAGGCGACAAGAATACTCCGCCCAAGAAAATCGAGAAACTAGAAAAAGAACTAAAGCGCCTGCAAAAAGACCTGAAACTAAAAAGCGTGGGAAAGCGCTTCGACGAAGAACATAATCTCTGGGCACTGATCTTCGTGAACGCGCAGGGCGCCGAGCATATCATCAACTGGGAACTAGCCGCGACCCCGGAATCCCGCCAGCTAATCGCCAAGTTCAAGCAGATCGAGCAGTATCTAGAACCGCCCTTTGTGGTTGAAAGCGTGCCAAGACCGGCAAAGTCGGCATCCAGCGCCACGGATAAAGACAAAGATAAAGACAAAAACGAAGAAGAAAATGAAGAAGCAAATAATATCGAAGATGAAGGCGAAAATCTAAGCGCCGCCGAGTCGGACAACGCAGAAGCCGAGCGGGCGCAAAAGAAATCCGGCAAGGCGCCGCAGGCGCGCCGCGCGAAAGAGCCCGAGATCGTCGAAAAAAATACCGCCCGCGAACTCTTCGATTACGTCCTGAACGAAGGCCGCAAGGAGTACACCGTCCAGCGCTACAAAGGCCTCGGAGAAATGACCGCCGAGCAGCTCTGGGAAACCACCATGGATCCCGAGCGCCGCACCCTACTGCAAGTCCGTCTCGAAGACATAGCCGAGTGCGAAACCATCTTCACCACCCTGATGGGCGAAGACGTAGAGGCGCGCAGAAAATTCATAGAAGACAACGCGCTCGATGTGAAGAATTTGGATATCTAAGGGTAGCGCCGGCGTCTCGCCGGCAACAGCACGATCACCATGAGCAAGGCGAAGGATCTGCAGCTGTAGGGCGGACACTCCTGTCCGCCGCCGTTGACTTTGATTGTGACTGTGTGGGGACGGGCGCCCTCGCCCGTCCAAGCCGAGCGTAGCTCGGCAGTTGCTGAACCAAATGGAACGACGTGACGATGGCCAAAATCATGGCCAGAATCTTATCGAAACACGCCGCATCAAGCCGTCTCAAGCCATTCATTTTGCGAGTGCACGAGATTTTGACGCGGGACAACATAGTCGTAAGCAATCATGATCCCTACTCCAGCCACGCCGAGAAGAAATCGCAGTGGTTGCTCTTCTATTTTTCATCGTAAACACATCGTGGTGTGACCATCGTCACTGACTGGCAAAAACGTGCGGAGTACGTTTTTTGCGTTATCCCGGCAGACTCGGTTGTAATGGGCGGCCATTCGACGCGGCGGATAAAGAGGCACATGAACGCACAATGTGAGCGAGGTAGAGCTCAAAAAGGAGGTTCCTTTTGACAACGTTACCGAACAAACGCATCGGGCAGCATTGGAGTAGCTCGATTAACCGGCGGCCTCATGAAAGGAAAATAATGCGTAAACTAGCGATTTATCTCTTCTTGCTCGGACTCTGTGGCGCCGTGGCGCTGTCTCCACTGGCGCTGGCGCAGCAGTCCACGACTTATCAACAGCCGGCGGGGCAGCAGCAGCAGCAGCAGCAGACCACCTCGATGGCGCAGCAGGGCCCACCCCCGGAACTGCCGACGGCCAAGGATCTCGCGTTCTTCCTCGGTAAATGGGACACCAGGATATCGTCCAAGCCGAACGAACTGACGCCGGAGGGGGTCAATGGCAAGGGTACCGCCGAATTTACCCTATTCGGGCAGGCCATCCAGGGTGATTTGATCTCCGAGTCCACCCGCGGACACCATGAGACGCGGGAGTTCATTGTGTACGAACCCGGCTCGAACGCGTACATGATTTTCACTGTCAATGACAGGGGAGTAGCCACGCAGAGAACGCTGAGCCGCTACGTCGACACCTGGGTAGTCGAGTACAACGGCCAGACCCACGACAAGGATTTTACGGTTCGCGGCAGGTACGCTATTGTCTCGGACAACGAACTGCATTATTCATCTGAGATCGACGTGGGGAAAGCTGGCTACAAGCCCTTCATCGAAATAACCCTCACGCGTAAGAGATAATCAAGGAGGCGGATCATGCAGGACGGCAGCAATCTTAAGGCTGTTACAAATACGGTATTGCGCGAGGCCCTCGCCCGGATCGACCGAGACAAACGTTGCGCCTTCCCCTATTGGGGCAACTGGGGCAACTGGGGCAACTGGCACAACTGGGGCAACTGGGGCAACTGGGGCAACTGG
>JBEKFN010000257.1:0-6345 GCA_050013295.1 Terriglobales bacterium | reverse complement strand
TACTCCGAGGAAGAACTGCGCGACTGGGAGCGGCGGGTGCATGAGCTGAGCGGGCGCACCGATCTCGAGTACATGTGCGAGTTGAAACTGGATGGCATGTCGCTGGCGCTTGTCTACAGCGACGGCCGTCTGGAGCGCGGCATCACCCGCGGCGATGGCAACGTCGGTGAAGACGTGACGCTAAATGTGCGGACGGTTCGTTCCATTCCTCTGTCGATCTCGAAAGACAAGTTGAAGAAAGCCGGGATTCCCGCCGATTTCGAAGTGCGCGGCGAAATGCTGATGCCCCTCGCGGCTTTCCGTAAGTTGAATGAAGAACGCGAGCGGCAGGGACTCGCGACCTTTGCGAATCCCCGCAATTTTACGGCGGGGACGGTGCGGCAACTCGAACCATCGATTACCGCGCAGCGCCGCATGGACTTCTTCGCATACATGCTGTTGAAGGACGGACAAACTTATTTCGACCGCCAATCGAAAGCGATGGATGCGCTGGAGCTGGCGGGGTTCAAGGTGAATCCGAATCGAAAGCTGGCGAAGAATCTGGAGGAGGTCTGGAAATTTATTCAGAGCTGGGAGGCCAAACGAGAATCTCTGCCTTACGAAATCGACGGGATCGTCGTCAAGGTTGACCGGACGGCGTGGCAGCGCGAGTTGGGCTTCACGGGAAAGGCTCCGCGATGGGCGATTGCTTACAAGTACGCAGCGCGCGGGGGCGTGACGCAGATCGAAGACATCCTGGTGCAGGTGGGCCGCACCGGAAAACTGACGCCGGTGGCGGCGCTGAAGCCGGTTCCGATTGGTGGCACGACGGTTTCGCGCGCGACGCTGCACAACATGGATGAGATCGAGCGGCTGGGCGTGAAGATCGGCGACTGGGTCGAGGTCGAGCGCGGCGGCGACGTGATTCCAAAAGTTGTTAAGGTCGTCGAAGACAACGAGCATCCTCGCGGCCACAAACAATTTGAAATGCCCGAGCACTGTCCGGTGTGCGGCGGCAATGTGGTGCGAACGCCGGGCGAAGTGGACCATCGCTGCGTGAATGCGAATTGTCCGGCCAAGCTGCAGGGGACGATTCTGCATTTTGCCTCGCGTCACGTGATGGATATCGACGGATTGGGCGAGGCGCTGGTCAATCAGCTCACCGAACGCGGCCTGGTAAAGAATGTTGCCGATCTCTACAAGCTGACGAAAGACGGCCTGCTGCAGCTGGAGCGCATGGGTGAAAAATCGGCGGAGAACGTGCTGGCTGAGATCGAGGCCTCGAAGAGCCTGCCGCTAGAGCGCGTGATTTACGGACTGGGGATAAGGTTTGTGGGCGAGCGCACGGCGCAGTTTCTGGCGGAGCACTTCGGGGCGCTGGACGCGATCATTAACGCCAGTGCGGAGGAACTGGAGGAAGTGAACGAAGTGGGGCCGCGGATCGCGGAGAGCATCGTGGAATTTTTCGCCGATGAGCATAATCGCAAACTGGTGAGCGATCTGCGCAAAGCGGGGCTGACGTTCACCGGGCAGAAGAAAGAAAAGGGCACGAAGCTGTCGGGAAAAACCTTTGTGCTGACGGGCACGCTCGCGCGCCACACGCGAGACGAAGCGAAGAAGATGATTGAAGATGCGGGCGGACGCGTTTCCGGCTCAGTGAGTAAGAAAACGGATTATGTGGTGGCGGGCAGCGATGCGGGATCGAAGCTGGACAAAGCTCGGGAGTTGGGGGTCAGCGTGATTGGGGAAGAGGAGTTGGAAGGGCTGGTGGGGTAGGGTCACGAGTCCAGCCAGGCGAAAACGATTGGCGTTGCACACAAGAGCCGAGCTGCGCTCGGCTGAGACGGGCGAGACGCCCGTCCCTCTAAAACCTAATCGCGCTTTACTTCTTGGCGGTCGGCGGCAATATGCCGTTCAGGCGCAGATACATTGCCGCCTCGGCGTAGTGGTCAGCCCAACTGCTGGCAAGGCGAATGCCGGCCGAGGCGTGCGAAGTTTGGCTTCCGAAGAGGTCGGTTGTTTCTCCCAGTTTCGAATCGTCCATTTTTGCGAGCGCGTCGGCGCAGAAATCGAACGAGGCCTTGAGCGCGGCGACAAGCTTGTCTTTGGCGTCCGTTTCTTTCGCTTCTTCGACCTTGGGAGCGGGGACGTCGGCTACCTTGCTGCAAAACGTGTCATTGGCCACGACCATGTGGGCGACGAGGTGGCCGAATGTCATTTGGTCGGAGGTCGGTTTGTAGTTGAATTTGTCGGCGGGCATGGCTTCGACGGCCACGATGGTATTTTTCTGGCGGCCGGGCAGAATGTCGCGGAGCGCGCTGCTGACGGGGTTCTTGATTTGTGCGGGCGTTGTTTGGGCCATGGCCGCGGCGGCCAGTAGCAGCAAGGATGGCAGCACGAGAGTTTTCTTCATTTTGTTCTCCTGGTATCGGGAAGCTGGTATGGGAAGAAGGATAACGCGGCCTGCTGAGTTTGCGCCACCGACCGGGCTGAGAGCTTTGCCTGCTCACAGTGGCCGAGCTGTGCTCGGCTTGGACGGGGCAGAGCCCCGTCCCCACACGAGCGGGCTTGCGCTATCCTAGTCACATGCACGCGCATGGCGCACACTCGCATTCTCATGGGACGGGGAGGGTGCTGCGCATCTCGCTGGCCGTCACCATGCTTTATGTCGTGCTGCTGGTGGTTGCAGGCATCCGCGCGCATTCGCTGGCGTTGCTTTCCGAGGCGGGACACAACCTGTCCGACTTTCTGGCGCTGCTCTTGTCGCTGGTGGCGGTCTTTCTAGAGGGCCGGCCGCCGAGCGCTACCAAAACTTATGGATACCGGCGCGCCGGAGTGCTGGCGGCGCTGGTGAATGCGCTGTCGCTGGTCGCCGTGTCGTTTTATATTTTCTACGAAGCGTTTCGGCGGATACAGCATCCTGAGCATGTGCGCGCCGGGGTGATGATTGGCGTCGCGGCGGCGGGCGTGGTGATGAACGGCGTGATCGCTCTGCTGCTGTGGCGCTCTGGGCGGGATGTCAATGTGCGGAGCGCGTTACTGCATGAGGTGGGCGACACGCTTTCCACCGCGGCCGTGATTGTGGGAGGTTTTGTCATCCTGTGGACGGGACAATACTGGATCGATGCGGCACTGTCGTTCGGGATCGGCGCGCTGATTTTGTGGTCGAGCATCGGAATCGTGCGCGAAACGCTGAATATTCTGCTGGAGGGCACGCCGCGCGGGATGAGCCTGGACGCGGTGGAATCGGCGATGCGAAAGATCGCGGGCGTGAGTGATGTGCACGATCTGCATGTGTGGAGCATTGGGTCGGAAAACCACGCGCTCTCGGCGCATGTGAAGATCGCAGACATGGCGACCTCGGAGAGCGACACGATTCTGCGAGAGATCAACGAGAAACTGGGGCGGGGGTTCGGCATCCATCATACGACGATCCAGTTGGAACACGTGGTGTGCGAGACGGCCCATAGCTGCGTAATCGCGGTACCGGATGAAATACACGAGCACGCGCCCAGCGATCACGACCACCGCGATCACACTCACTGAGTAGTCGTCGGTCGTTTGTCGACGGTCGTTAGCGAACACTACGACTATCGACCAACGACTAAGGACTGCCCGTGATAATCACCCCGAGTGCTGCCGCGCGTAAATTTCCTTCACAGTCTCGATGGTGTCAGCATCTTGAGGGCGCTTGTCCGGACGCAGGCGCACGATGCGCGGAAACCTCAAGGCGTAGCCACTCTCGTGGCGCGTGGAGCGCATCATGTTGTTGAAGGCAACCTCTAGAACAATCTTCGGCTCCACTTCCAGCCTCAATCCTTGTTCACTCGTCTGGTGAGCCAGAAACCACTGCGTCATTTCCGCGATCTCGGCGTCGGTGAGCCCGGAGTACGCCTTGCCGATGTTTACCAGCCGCTCGTCGCCCCACACCGCGAAGGTGTAGTCGCTGAGCACTCCGATGCGCTTGCCGTGTCCGTACTCGACCGCGGTCACAACTACGTCGAGCGTGGCGAGTTCCCGCTTCATCTTGAGCCACGATTTGCCGCGCCGGCCGGGAGTGTAGAACGAATCGAGATCCTTGATCATCAGGCCTTCGTTGCCTCGATTTCGCGCGGCGGTGAAGAGGGTTTCGAGATCGTCGGGAGAACCGGCTGTTGCTACCGGCGCGCGGAGAATTGTCGCGACGGGAAGACCGGCAGCTGCGAACGCGAAGAGAGCTTGCGACGGCGCGGCGGCGGGTGCCGAGCTTCGCTCGGCTGGACAGACGAGCGCCTGCCCTGAGCTTGCCGAAGGGGCGTCTGTCCCTACGCGAGCTGTGTCGGGACCGGATATCCCCTCGGACTTGATAAGTTCGTCTAGAACTTTTGCGCGGTCGCGTAGCGGACGGTCCAAGAGGATTTCACCATCCGCGTAGAGCATGTCGAACACTAGATAAGCGACCGCGACCTCAGCCATGAGTTTGGCGCTGACTTTTTTCCGTCCGAGGCGCTGTTGCAGCGTGCTGAAGGGAAGGGCTCGGGCCTCACCGGAGTTCCAGGCAACGATCTCGCCGTCGAGAATTGCGTCTTTCGGCAGGCCGGCGAGGGCCAGGGGCAATTCAGGAAAGGACTCGGTAATTTCATCGCGGGTGCGCGAAAAGATACGCACTTCTCCACGGCTGATGTGAGCCTGGGCGCGGATGCCGTCGTACTTGTCTTCAACCGACGCTCTCTGAAAATAACTGAGCGCCTCGCCGGAAGATTCGACCGGACTCGCGAGCATGAAGTCGATGGGATGGAAGAGGCGGAGATGTGCGTCGGCCAATTTCCCCGCGGAGGCCAGGCGCAGAGTTTCGCCGAGATCGCCGAGCAACATGTTGGCGCGCTTGACAAGGTCGAGGGGCGCTTCGAAAGCACGAGCGATGGCTTCTTCCACGAGACTTTCTTTCAGGCCGATGCGCAAGTCGCCGCTGATAATCTTCACGATGTACTTGGCTTCGAGCGGGGTGGCTCGCTCAAGAAGCGAACGCAGAAGAGCAGCTTTGGCGGCAGGCCCACGGGCAGAAGCGATCCCGTAAAATGCTCGCTGCACTTCGGCGAGAGAGAGGCCAGAATCCGGCCTTGCGGGAAGCGCCTCGGCTGCGACCGATCCGGCATCGCCATGCCTGCGATAAATTTCGGTGAGTTCGGGCTCGGACTTTCCCGATAGCCCGCTAATCACGCGCCAAAGCACTGCTCCGCCAACCTGCAAAGTCGCTTCTTCGTATGCGGGAAAAGGGCGGCCGGAAAGAAAAATGGCTGCGGTCGTGGCCTCGCTCGGCGGCATTGTTCGTAATAACGACTGCAAATACGCAGCGACCAGCGCCGTTTTCTCCAACTTCTTGGTGGTTGCAGCGATCGCGTCGCAGGCCTGGGCGAAGTGCAGCATTGTCCATTGGATTCTACGGGCGATCACTGGGATCGCGGCCACCAGATGGGTTCTTATCGCCGAATTATAGTTCTGGTTAAAATACTGAATACTAAGGAGATATGGTTCTTATGCCCGACTGCGCGCTGCTCGAGATTTTCGCGATCTGTGGTACTCTAGGCATTGGAGTTGGAGTCTTCCCTCCGTGAAGTAACATCCAATGCCTATGCGACCTTGGCGGCGAATTTTGCGTTTTTTGGCGGCGGTGCAGTTGCTGCCAGCTCTCGAAAGCGGCGAGGAAACGCTCGTCGGCGGGCAGGCGGTGCTGGAAGGCGTGATGATGCGTTCGCCGCATGCCTGGGGCATCGCCGTGCGCAAGTCGTCGGGCGAGATTGTTACCTACAGCGAGCCGCTGGAGCGGCCTTCCGAACAGCATAAATGGATGGGTTGGCCGGTGGTGCGCGGGGTGATGACGCTGGGGCACGCGATGACGTTGGGATTCCGCGCGCTGAAGTTTTCCGCCAATGCGGCGCTGGAAGAGATAAACGCCGATCCGGGCAACGACGGTCTTGGCAGTGGAGATCGCAGTGAAGATCATAGCAACAGCGATCCGGGCAAAAAGTTTGAAATCACCGGCTGGATGGCGGCAGTGAATGTGGTGTTCTCCATCGCCTTCTTCATCTTCATGTATAAGTACCTGCCGCTGCTGGCAACGACGCAGCTGAAAAAGGTGAATCCGGTTTTCGGGCAGCAGTTCGTGTTTAACCTGGTTGATGGGCTGATCCGGATCGCGATGTTCCTGCTGTTTGTGTGGGGCGTTTCGCTGTGGAAGGACATTCGGCGCGTGTACGAGTACCACGGGGCCGAGCACAAGACGGTGTTTGCGTTCGAGAATGGCGATCCGCTCGAAACCGGAGCGGTGCAGAAGTATTCGACGTATCATCCGCGCTGCGGAACCAGTTTCCTGATGACGGTGATGAT
>JBEKFN010000256.1:0-6378 GCA_050013295.1 Terriglobales bacterium | reverse complement strand
ACATTGCCGTCCCATTGCCGGCGATGTCCTGTCCGCCAGGCAAAATCCGCTCCAATGTGACCTTGGCAGTTCCATCTCGGCGTGAGCGCTCTTTATCCATATCACCTTAGCAATAGCTTCAGGCTATAGCGGCTGGTCTTGCTTTGGCACCGCAGTTCATCCCAGAACTTGGCCAAATGCCGCGCCCAGCTGGGCCTTTCGCAATCTATGGCCGGCGGCAGCCAGGCGCGACACTGGTCTTGTCAGGCTGAAAATAGTTTGGGCATGGGGGACCCGAAATCCCCCCCGTTTGTATTAGGATGCCGGTCACCAAAACAGAGGTTCTTTGAACGGTCATTCCGTGTATCGTCGCGTGGCCATTTCGCTCGTTATCGCGGGCAGCTTGTTGCTGCTCGCTGGGTGTGGGGGCCTCGCCTCAGGCTCGCCCGGCACCGTCACCGCCGGAACGCTTTCACCCAGTCCTTCGCAAGTTACCTTTGGAAACACCAAGGTTGGGTCCAACCAGGCCAGCACTGTGACTCTTTCGAACAGCGGTGGGACGGATCTCACCATCACCCGGGCGACATTGAGCGGCGCAGGATTTTCGATGAGCAACCTCGCCCTTCCGCTCACGCTGCACGCCGGAAACACGGCTTCGGCGAAGATCACGTTCGCGCCCACCGGAAGCGGTAATTTCAGCGGCAGCGTCACGTTTGCTACCACCGCAAACCAGGCAAACAGCACGGTAGTGCTTCCCTTCTCTGGCGATGGATTGGCGCCCGGAACACTCTCCCCCAATCCTTCCAGCTTGGCATTCGGGAGTATTCAGGTGGGCAGCAACAGCAGTCAATCCGAGACCCTGACCAACACGGGCGGCTCCGCCGTAACGATCTCGGAGGCGACGGCGAGCGGAACCGGATTCTCCGTCAGCGGAGTGAATCTACCGGTGACCCTGGCCGCCAATCAGAGCGTCACTTTCAACGCGATCTTTGCTCCATCCAGCGCTGGCGCTGCTACTGGAACGTTGAGCATTGTCTCCGGCGACTCCAACTCGCCGCTCAGCATTCCGCTCTCGGGCACGGGTCTGGCACCGGGCGCGCTGGCTGCAAATCCAACGACCCTGGCGTTCGGCAGCGTTCAGGCCGGCAACAGCACGAACTTGCCTGAAACGCTGACCAACACCGGGGGATCGACGATCACCATCTCGCAAGCGAATTTGACCGGAGCGGCTTTCTCGATCAGCGGATTAACCTTGCCCCTCAATCTGACGGCAAATCAAAGCGTGACGTTTACTGCGACCTTTAAGCCGACCAGTGCCGGTGCGGCGAGCGGGAGCCTGTCCGTGGCATCGAACGCATCGAACTCGCAGCTCAATATCGCGTTCTCCGGGACCGGAACGGTCGCGGGCCAGTTGGCGGTGTCTCCAACCAGTCTCAGCTTTGGCAGCGTGGTCGTCGGGTCGAGTGCGGCACTCAAGGGCAGCCTGACCGCCAGCGGCGCGCCGGTCACAGTGTCACCGGCGAGTATTAACAGCGGTGAGTTTGCGCTCTCTGGGATCTCTCTGCCGGCAACGCTTGCCGCCGGTCAATCCGCTACCTTCACCGTCACTTTCACACCGGGGGCAAGCGGAGCCGCTTCGGCTTCATTGTCATTTTCGAGCAACGCCTCGAACTCGCCCGCCGCGCAAACGATGGCCGGCACGGGAATGGCGGCAACTCAGCACATCGTGGACCTCAGTTGGACCGCCTCAGCTGACGCAGTCGGCTACAACATATACCGCAGCACCACGTCTGGTGGTGTATACACGATGATCAACACATCGCTGGATGGGACAACCGCGTACACCGACAGCACAGTCGTTTCCGGCCAGACTTACTACTACGTAGCCACAGCCGTAAATGCCAGTTCGGAGGAGAGCGGATACTCGAAGGCAACTCAAGCCGTGATTCCGACTCCGTAACGTCGCGAGGCAGATGCGGAAGGTGGCATTTCATGCAACTGTCGCAAAAACTCAAAATCTTGGCCGCAAGTTACTCAGGGGACAGTTGAATTGTGCAGATTCAAAAGAATCGCCGACCCAAGTTCCGAGCTCTGCAATCGTGAAGGTGCGAAGTCCGTTCTTTGCCTGTTGCGCAAGAAAAAAAATTTCAGCCTAGAATAACAATAGAAAATCGAGGGCAGTTCTCTTCTCGGGAACTCTGCTTGGTTCTCGATCGGGCATTGCTTCAGAAAGGGAGTTCGTCATCTGTGAAAGTCGGAATAGATTTCGGTACGACCCGGATCGTGGCTGCGGCCGTGGACCGGGGTAACTATCCGCTCGTCAACTTCGAGACTCCGGACGGGCACGCCCGCGACTGGTTTCCTCCGCTCATAGGCGTGCGCGGAGAGACGCGCGTTTACGGATGGGACGCCTGGCTTGCGCAAGGGCAACCGGGGTGGACAATCGTTCGCTCTCTGAAACGTTGTCTGAAGGACGCCGGCCCTCGGACCGGGATAGAAATCGGGGGCCATACATTCGAAGTCCGGCAGCTGTTGCAAGAAATGATGGCGGCTTTGCGGGTGCAACTGCGCGAGCACTCCACTTTGACCTTGCCCTTGCCAGACGATGGGAACAAGCCCTTGGAAGTAATGCTGGGAGTACCGGCAAATGCGAACAGCAATCAGCGCTTTCTTACCACCGAAGCCGCTCGCGAGGCGGGGTTTGAGGTTTTGGGACTGTTGAACGAACCCTCCGCCGCGGCGGTTGAATTTGCGCATCGCGACCTGGTGAACCGCAAGGGCCGCTCCGGGGGCCGGCTCCTGGTCTACGATTTGGGAGGCGGCACTTTTGACGCTTCGCTCATCGAACTCGGCGACGGCGAGCACTCCATAGTCGCCTCCGACGGCATTTCAACTTTGGGCGGTGACGACTTTGACGAGATTCTGGCAGAGCTTGCGCTGGAGGCGGCCGGGATATCGAGCAGAGAAAGGGACAGCCTCTCCGCGGCTGAGTGGTTCATTCTCTTGGACGAATGCCGCGAGAGAAAGGAAGCGCTCAGTCCCAACACGCGCAAACTGAGCGTCGATCTCGAACGTGTACGGCACAACTGGCGCGAGGTCTCCGTGAGCGCGAACGTTTTTTACGATCGGTGCCGGCCGCTGATCGAGTCCACGCGCCGGGTGGTAGATGAATTGCTGGCGGCGCACCCGGAGCGCCCGATCGATTCCCTGTACGTCACGGGCGGCGGTTCGGAGTTGCCACCGGTGGCGCGCGTACTGCGTGAGAGCTATGGCAGGCGGGTGCGACGCTCGGCCTACATGCGATCGGCGACGGCCATCGGATTAGCGATCCGGGCCGATACGCAATCCGGCTGCGTGCTGCGCGACCGGTTCATGCGGAATTTCGGATTGTGGCGGGAGGAGGATGAAGGGCGCGGCGTGGTGTTCGATCTTGTATTTTCCCGCGGCACGGAGTTGCCCGGCCCCAAACAACCGCCGCTACGGAGCGTACGTTCTTACCGTCCGGCCCACAACGTCGGACATTTCCGCTATCTGGAATGCGCACGGCTGGCCCAGGACGGCCGGCCGGTAGGAGAAATTACCGATTGGGACGACATCCGATTCCCGTTCGATCCAGGTCTCGAGGAGGGGGCAGACCTGGCTGCCGTGTCGGTGAGGCGAAGCCCCACAACGTCGGCCTTTGTGGTTGAGGAAACATATACGTGTGACAGTAGCGGCAATCTGGCCGTGGCGATTTCCAACAAGTCCACAGGCTATGAAAAAAAGTTCCGCCTGGGCCGGTGGTCGGTGCAGCAACCGAAGACATTGCCCAGCCGCGCAGCCAAGCGCGTCGCCTCGAGCGGCCGCTGACATAGTTGCGGTGCCGCCGCGGCTTCGCCGGACAAGGCTCGGGCAACAGGTGTTCTAGGCAACGCAGATCATTCCTGCAGGGAGCGGGAGTTGTTACCGTCGTCGTTGTGGGCGGCCTGGCGCGCCTACGATCAGGGCAATACTTGCTGCCTTCGGTCGGTAGGAACTCCTTACCTTTGTGCCGCGCTGTGGACCGCAGATTGCTTTGAGGATCTTGCAGGACTTCTTTGTTTCTTAACAGATTGCTGAAAAATTCGGTTTTCGGCGCACAGCCCCTAAAGGGGCATCTTAATTCAAAGAATTTCCGGCATCGCTGAAGCGATGCCCTGATACGAAACTTGAGTTTTTCCGCAATCTGTTAAGCCGCTCTAATCGATCGGACACCAGCGACCGTGCGGCCAAAATGGACTGCCGCGAAAAATAGCCGCTGACGGAATTTGCCAGGCTCGGCCGTGTTCGCGTTGCGGGATGCCGGGGGAGAGATGGTCAAGGTCGAGGCCAACGCTCAGGCAAGAGACGCGATCTTCCTGCATTCGAGCTGGCGCGCGGCGAGCACCTATGTCTGGGCGAAGTTTCGGCAGCGGCCAGACACCTACTGTTATTTCGAACCGCTCAACGAACATCTGTTCACTGCGACGGCGGAAGTTATCGATGGCTTCCGCCCTTGGTCCTTTGCCAATCACCCAGCGCTTGATGCGCCCTATCTGGAAGAGTTTCGTCCCCTGATCGGTCCGGGCGGCGGCATATCAGGTTTTCCCGCCCATCTCACCTTCGGACGATACTGCGCCGCGAGCGATGACTCTTTGCCGGAACTGGAAGCCTATTTGGCCGATTTGGCGGGGCTGGCCGCGCGGCTCGGCCGGCGTCCAGTCTACGGCTTCGTGCGCACCGATATGCGGGTGGGCTGGTTCCGCGCCCGGATGCCCGGCGCGCATATCTTCATCCGCCGCGAGCCGCGCCGCCAGTTTCTGTCGATGTTGCGCCAAGCGGTGCAGGGCAATCCCTATTTCCTGCAACGCGGCGTGGTCATTCTCCGTCACAATATGGAAGCGCCTGCCTTCGCGCCGCTGCTGTCAGCGCTGGAGTTTCCGGCAGTCGAGTTGCCGCCATTGCTGGATTCGTCCGGGCTGCGCGAGGCATTTCGGGGCAAGCTCGTGGATGAGACAGTTTTGCGCCGGCTTTACTTCATCTTCTATTTCATGTGGCTTTTAGCGCGACAGCTCGGCGAGCCGCAATGCCATCTGGCCATCGACATCGACTGCCTCAGTCTGGACGAGTCCTATCGCCGCGAGATCGAAAATCGCCTAGGCGATCTGGTGGGCATGGCCATCTCATTCGCCGACTGCCGAGTGGAGCGCTACGACGAGAATTTCAGTTGGAGCGATCCCCAATTCGAGGCTCTCGAACGGGATGTCGAGGCTCTTGTGGGTCTTCGATCCGGCGTCCTCCCTACAACACCGCAGCCAACCCGCAACTCGATTTGTGCTCCGACGCCGAATTGCTGATGGGCCTATTCCAATGGCACCAAGTAGCCGTTCGCGATAGGTGATATCATGATATCATTATGGTTTAGGGGACAGCGATGGCACAACTTGTGGTCCGGAACATTGAAAATGCAGTGAAGCTGCGGCTCCAGCGACGCGCTCGACGACACGGTCACAGCATGGAAGAGGAGGCACGAGATATCCTCCGCAAGGCGGTAAACGAAAAAGATGTCCCGGTGGGCGGACTCGGTACGGAAATATCTGCCTTGTTTGCCAAGGTCGGCCTAGACTCCGACATTCGGGAACTGCGAGGACATGAGACTAAACCGGCGTCCTTTGAGCCATGATTGTGCTGGACACGAACGTACTCTCGGCGCTCATGCGCCAAACGCCCGACAAAAATGTCATCGTCTGGCTTGATAAGCAGCCTCGGACATCAATCTGGACAACCGCAGTAACGATTTTGGAGATCCGATTCGGGCTGCAAGTCATGCCCCTCGGGAAGCGCAGATCTCTGTTGATCCGGGAGTTCGAAACTGTTCTCGACAAAATTGGGTACCGAGTTGCCCCATTCGATGCTGCCGCTGCGCAACAGGCGGGAGACCTAATGGCGTCTCGGCAAAAGAAAGGCCGACCTGGTGACCTGCGCGATACGATGATCGCTGGAATCGTGCTCGCTCGCCATGCCACGCTCGCAACCCGTAACATAACGCACTTTGAAGATCTTTCGGTTCCAGTCATCAACCCGTGGCTTGCGTAATGGTTGGTCCGGCGTGCTTAGAAGACCTCCGGTTCACTGAGTGCAACTTTTTGCTGGTGCGGCATGCAAGACGATGGGCACTGATGCACCCTTGCAGAATTCTTGCGCATTGCACCGAGGCTCTAGCGCGGCTTGGCCCGGCTTTGGTAACAGAAAGACGTTGTTTATTCCGTAGGCACAGAACTTGTTACCATTCGCCAGGGCAAAGCTGAAATTCTTCCCGGTCGAGGACACCAGCTGCACTGCTATGGAAATGCAGGTTTGCGTCAATTCTTGCTCTTGGTTCAGCTTTGCGCATGGCGCCAG
>JBEKFN010000255.1:0-6386 GCA_050013295.1 Terriglobales bacterium | reverse complement strand
GATCCAGCCATTTCTCTACCCGCGCCGGACTCCACTCCTCCAGTGCTCGCAGCAGGTCGGCAGCCGACTCCCGTGCCAGCACCAACCCCCGATTCTCCGGTTTCAGGAATCGCTCCTGCACCGCATGGTCGAACATCGCGAGCAGCGGAGTGTAATACCCCAAGACATTCAGGATGCTGCAGGGCTTCGCGTGCAGACCCAGTTGCGTCCACGTCACCACCTCGCAAAACTCCTCCAACGTTCCGAACCCGCCCGGCAGCGCGACGAATGCATCGGACAGGTCGGCCATGAGCGCCTTGCGCTCGTGCATGGAGCGGACGACATGGAGTTTCGTCAGCCCCTTGTGACCGACCTCGCGCCCCATAAGGTGTTCCGGGATGACTCCAACCGCCTCGCCGCCCGCCCTCAGCACCGCGTCCGCCAGCCTACCCATCAGTCCCACATTGCCGCCGCCGTACACCAATCCAATGTTGCGCCGTGCCAGTTCTGTTCCAAGCTCCTCGGTGGCAGCGCCGTACTCGGGGCGGCTGCCGGAACTGGAGCCGCAGAAAACGCAGATTCGTTTCATGCAGGGATTCTCAATCTCGCTTCCCCAACAACCCTGTCGCAAACAGGCGTTGGCAGTCTGTCCATCGAATGGGGGTAGCTGCGAGCATTGCCCGAATCTTACGTGGACGAGGCTGTTGTAGGAAACTGGAATTGCGTCTTGTCTCATCAGTGGTGATCGGCGGGCCGACAAAAACGAAAGCGCCCCAGACTCGATTGAGTCGCGGGACGCTTGTTGATCAGCCCTGCCCCGAAAGCTGCTCAATTCCAGCTTAGACTCCTGTCCACAGCTTCGTGAATGGCTCAGGCGTGCCATGCGGCGGTACGAAAGTAACTTGAGAACATCCCGGTCATCTTCGGGAGCCTGACGCAGCGGCTCAGCGGGTTTGGTGCTCGGCGATTCCGCCCTTGCCCGTTCCTCCGATGTCGATTTCGTAAAGGGCCGCTAGCTCTTGCGACTCCCGAGGACCAAGGCGAGGGCGCCTCCAGCCAGCAGAACAATACCTACAGCCGGGGGCAGTTTCTCGCTACTCTGGGTCTGGACGCCGATCTTAGTATCTCCAATTTTCACACTATGGTTCTCGCTGTGAGGCACGGGCACGACGAAAGCCAACAATCCAAGCACCAGCAATAAGACACCGATGAGGCCAACACCCTTCATACTGAACCTCCCGTTAACAGACAAAATCGTATCCCAAGCCGCGGCAAGACGAAGAATGTTCGCGCCGAATCTTTACGGAACGTGTCGAATCGGAGGCCGTAGCGCATCATTCCGGCACTGCTGCTTGACTAAACTCCTCTGAAAATCGCGGGCGATTCTGGCCCTTGAGACGATCTTGCTTTACTTGCCAGCATCCGGTCGATTTTCGCGAACACTTCGGTTAGCTTCTGAGGGTCCTGCTCTGTTTTGGCTTGCTCGCAGAGCTTCATCCAGCGTTCTTGGTTGGTGTCATTATTGCGACCTTTTGCTTTGGCAGTCATGTAGCACAGCCTCTCAGTACGCCAGTGGCAGTATGACTCAGTTAAGTTGTTCGGAACTGTACAAGATTGATCAGTGGACGCTCGAAACCTGGCTTTATTGGACTACCGCCGAATCCCTTGCGCCTGTCTCTTTTGGCTGCGCTCGTATAATTGTGAGGATATGAACAGATTGCTTTGTGTTCTGTGCTCCATCGTCGTCGCAATCCCTCTGCTTTCTGAAGCGCAATCGCATGACGAAAAAGTTCCTGTCATACGAGGCGGTGCTGGTCCCTGTTCCCTCGAACTTACAGTTATGGGCGCAGACGGCAAACCCGCTTACGCGGCCACGGTCAAGGTTCATATCGCGTATGGTTTTGGTGGAATGCGGAGGCTCGATCTCGAAGCCGGAACCAACTCGGATGGCAAGGTGAAGTTCACCGAGCTTCCCCGGCGAGTGGCCCGACCCCCACTTGAATTCCACGCTTCGAAGGATGAGTTCGATGGTGTCGCGGCGGTCGATCCAGCAACTGAGTGCCAAGCCAAACATGACATCACGCTGGAGAAGTCGAAAGCGCAAGACGCCCACTAAATTGAATTTTTGCGTCCCCGAAAACTGGTCGAGTGAACTCCTCGGAGACTACACTCCCCTCGCGCGCTCGGCTTTGGCTTGTTTGAGGATGGGATTTATCATGGATTATTCCTTTCTGGAAAGGACAAGAGTAAGAGATGGTGACGCGAGAAAACGCACCCACACACGACCTGGGCTCTTTGCGCATCCACGAAGGACAGCGCAAAGGCGGCAAAGTGGGGAAAGGTCTCGCCATTTTCTTCGGGCTTCTGATCGTCCTCTCCGGTGTGGGAGCGGGTGTCTACGCCCTATTAGAATCGAGACCAGCCGTGGAAGTAGCCGTGGCCAGGAAAGCCGTGGGCCCCGGAAACCGCGAGGCGCTGCTTAACGCCACCGGATACGTCACCCCGCGCCAACGGGCCACCATCGCTGCCAAAATCACTGGCCGCGTGACCGGCGTTTTCTTCGACGAGGGGACGCACGTGCACCAAGGCCAATTGCTGTCGACTCTTGACGATGCCGACGCCAGAAGAGCTCTGTAGACCGCCAAGGCTGACCGCGATTCCGCCAAAGCCGCCATCGCAGACTACGAAGTACAGCTAAAGAATGCTCGAATCTTGCTGCACCGGACCGAGGAGCTCCAAAAAGCTGGGGTAGAGCCCCAGGAGCAACTGGACAATGCGCGCACCGCTGCGGAAAGTCTCCAGGCCAAAATCGATCTGGCCAAGGCACAAGCGATTGCGGCCGAAGCCCGCATCGGGGAGGCGCAACAAGCGGTTGATAATTGCACGATTCGCGCGCCCTTCGACGGCATCGTCGTCTCGAAAGACGCGCAAGTCGGCGAGATGGTTTCCCCCATCTCGGCCGGCGGCGGCTTCACGCGCACAGGCATCGCCACAATTGTGGACATGAACTCGAATGAAATTGAGGTCGATGTAAATGAGGCCTACATCACACGGGTGAAGCCGGGCCAGCAGGTCACTGCGATTCTCGATGCTTATCCCGACTGGGAGATTCCCAGCCGCGTTCGCACTATTATTCCCAGCGCGGACCGCCAAAAAGCGACCGTGAAAGTGCGCATTTCCTTCCTCAAGCTAGACCCGCGCATTCTCCCCGACATGGGAATTAAAGTGACTTTCCTCGGGGATGAACCATCTGAAAGGAATGTCGCAGCCGCGCCCGCAGTTCTCATACCTCAAAATGCCGTTCGCGACGACGGCGGCAAGAAGGTTGTTTTCCTGATCAAGGCGGATAAAGCAGAGCGCCGCGCCGTCACGCTGGGCGGAAATCGCGGCACCGACGTGGAAGTCATGGCGGGTTTAGTGGTTGGCGACACCGTGGTTGTAAACGGACCGCCAAATCTCCACGATGGCGAGAGCGTCCAGATCAAAAAATAAAGATCAAGAAATAAAGACCAGGAAATAATAAGGGAGCGCAGACATGGTTCAACTGGACGGCACTGGAAAAACAAACAGTCAGATTCAGGTGCGCGGGCTGGATAAGACATATCGCCGTGGGGGCGAAGAAATCCACGTACTGCAGGGGTTGAATCTCGACGTTGACCAGGGCGATTTCGTCGCCTTCATGGGGCCCAGCGGATCCGGCAAGACCACACTGCTGAACTTGCTCGGCGGACTCGACGTTCCCACGCGGGGAAGCATCACCGTGGCCGGCGACGAAATCACGCACATGTCCCGCAGCAAGCTGACCTCGTGGCGAGCCCGGCACGTAGGCTTCATCTTCCAGATGTACAACCTCATCCCGGTGCTCACGGCGTTTCAGAACGTGGAGTTGCCGCTGTTGCTCACCAGTCTCTCCAAAGCCGAGCGCCGCAAACATGTGGAGACGGCGCTCGGTATCGTCGGACTGACTGATAGGATGAGCCATTATCCGCGTCAACTCTCGGGTGGACAGGAGCAGCGGGTGGCCATTGCGCGCGCAATTGTTGCCGATGCCACTTTCCTGCTTTGCGACGAGCCCACCGGCGACCTCGACCGAAGGAGTGCAGATGAAATCATGGATTTGATTCACCGTCTCGTGAAGGAGCACGGCAAGACCGTGCTCATGGTGACGCACGACCCGGTGGTCGCACAGCGCGCCGATCTCACAATGCACCTCGAGAAAGGCGTTCTGGTCGAGTCCCGCCAGTCGCAAGAAGTCCCGGCCGGAGGCGCGGCGTGAAATTCCGTGGGCTCATTTTCGCCAATCTCTTTCGCAAGAAACTTCGCTTGATCCTCACCATCGGGTCGTTCGCCGTTGCACTATTTCTTTTTGCGTTCCTCGCCGTGGTCAGGGGAGCCTTCAATCGCGGCGCCGATATCGCGGGAGCGGACCGCCTGGTGGTGATCAATCGCGTATCCATCATTCAGCCTCTGCCGCTTGCCGACCGCGACAAAATTCAACGCATTCCCGGGGTAAAGGCGGTCACCCACAACAATTGGTTCGGCGGCGTATATCAGGAAGAAAAAAACTTCTTCCCGCAGTACGTGATCGACGTCGAGAATCAGCGCCAGGTCATCCCCGAACTGGTTGTTCCCGATGACCAATGGCAGAACTTCGTAAAGGACCGCCAGGGCGCCATCGCCGGCGCGAAAACCGCCAAACGTTTCGGTTGGAAAATCGGCGACCGCATCCCCATCAAGAATGTCGGCTATGGCGCTACGGGCACTTGGGAGTTCATCTTGGACGGCATCTATCACAGCGAGCGCGCGGGCGGCGACGAGAGCCAGTTCTGGTTCCAGTGGGACTATTTCGAAGAACGTGTGCCGGCAGCGTTCAAGGGCAACACCGGCTGGTATGTGGTGAAACTCGACAGTCCCGATAATGCGGTGAGCGTCGCCAAGGCTATCGACGACATGACGGCCAACTCTTCGTTCGAAACTAAAACGGAAACGGAATCCGCGTTCGCCGCCGGTTGGGTCAAGCAATTCGGAAACATCCAATTCCTCATCATAACGATCGGCACCGTAGTGTTCTTCACTCTGCTGCTGGTCACCGGGAATACCATGGCCATCTCCGTGCGCGAGCGCGTCGGCGAGCTTGCCGTTCTAAAAGCGATCGGTTTCAGCGATCGCTGGGTCCTTTTCTTTGTGCTTGCCGAATCTCTTACCATTGCGATCGTCGGAGGCCTTCTGGGGCTCGGTCTTGCGCTCCTGGCAGTCCCAGCTCTGGGCGCGGCGCTGAATGGCCTATTGCCTACGCTCATCTTGTCGCCTGCGATTCTTTCTCTCGGACTCGCGACCGCTCTGCTGGTTGGCGTCGTCAGCGGACTGCTGCCGGGAATTGGCGCCATGCGCCTGCGGGTTGTCGATGCCCTCCGGAGGGTTTGAGATGGCTATCCCGTTCGTCTACAACTTTCGCAGCGTCACGGCTCGCTGGACGTCGTCCATCGTCGCCGTCCTGGGCATCGCTGGAACCGTCGGGGTATTTGTGGCGATGCTTTCCTTAGCGCGCGGCTTCAGGGCTACCTTGGTCGCCTCCGGCTCCGATGACAACGCTATCGTCCTGCGCGCCGGCGCCACCTCGGAGATGATGAGCGGAATTAAACTCGAAGACATCAAAATTCTCCAGGATGCTCCCGGTGTGGCCCGCGCCTTGGACGCCCCTCTGGTGACCTCGGAAGTCGTGGTGGTTGCACCCTTTCCCCTGCGCGCTGCCGGGACCGATGCGAATGCTCAAATTCGCGGGGTCTCAGCCAACGTTTTGACCATTCGCAGAAACGTTAAGATCGTTCAGGGTCGAATGTTCCAACCGGGCCTTGCCGAGTTGATCGTGGGGAAAAACGCCAGCAGCAGCTATTCCGGTTTGACCCTCGGCAACACGGTTAATTTTGGAGGCGGTCATTGGCAGGTCGTGGGTATCTTCGACGCCGGCGGCAGTTCTTTTGATTCGGAAGTGTGGTGCGATGCGCGCGTGCTCGACGACGTGTACAAGCGGCCCAGCAATATTTTTCAGTCCGCCACCGTGCACCTGAGTTCGCCAGGCGCCTTTGAGCAGTTCAAGGATGCGGTCACTTCCGACCGCCGCCTCAACTTCGACGTAACCCGCGAAATCGACTACTACGCCAAGCAATCGACGCGCATGACCCAACTGATCACCATTCTTGGAGGACTGGTGGCCTTCGTCATGGCCATTGGCGCGGTTTTTGGTGCGCTCAACACCATGTATTCGGCGGTCGCCGAGCGCGGTCGCGAAATCGCCACCATGCGCGCCCTGGGCTTTGGTGGCGGAGCCGTCGTCTTCTCGTTCCTGGTCGAGGCGCTGCTGATTTCTTTCGTAGGCGGCGCCATCGGCTGCGTCGCCGTCCTGCCCT
>JBEKFN010000254.1:0-6387 GCA_050013295.1 Terriglobales bacterium | reverse complement strand
GAGCGCGACGCGCTGCTCGACCGTCTGGCTCGTCTGCAGGCGGAATTCGACAACGCCCGCAAGCGCGCGGCGCGTGAACAGCAGGATTTCCGCGAGTTCGCCGCGGCCGATGTCATCAAGAACTTTCTACCCATCCTCGACAGTTTCGAGCGGGCTTTAAAGGCTGAAGGCGACTCCAGCGACTTCCGCAACGGCATTGAGCTCATCTACCGTCAGTTTCAGGATGCGCTGCAGAAAATCGGAGTTCAGCGGATACTTTCGGCGGGGCTGCCTTTCGATCCCCGGATTCACGAGGCCGTCGAAATGGTGGATACGACTGAGGTCCCGGATCACTATGTCCTCGACGAACTGCAGCACGGCTACAAGTATAAGGACCGCCTGCTGCGTCCCGCGATGGTGCGGGTCGCTCGCAATAGCCGCGGGTAGAAGGGTCCACAGGGGCTAAAGCCCTTGTCTCTATTGGCTCTGGGCGGCACGGCTGAAGCCGTGCCCTACCCAAAACGATTTGCGATACAGCTTGGATTTACTTTTGCTAATTTGCTCAACTGATTTGCTTAACTGAAGAGTGGGGGGAGTTTCTGGCCGCCAACACAAAACGCGATTATTACGAGGTGCTCGGTGTTACCCGTGCGGCCACCGACGTTGAAATCAAGAGCGCTTACCGCAAGCTCGCGATGACGCACCATCCTGACCGCAACCCCAACAATCCCGACTCGGAAGACAAATTCAAGGAGATCACTGAAGCGTATGCCATCCTTGCCGATAGCGAGAAGCGCTCTTTGTATGACCGCTTCGGGCATGCTGGCGTGGGCGGCAGCAGCGGAGGTTCGGCTGGATTCGATCCCGCCATCTTCCAGGATTTTGGCGACATCTTCGGCGATATCTTCGGTTTCGGCGATATGTTCGGCCAGGGCGGCCGTCGTCGCAGCCGCGCCCAGCGCGGAGCCGACCTTCGCGAAGACTTGCACCTTGAATTTGATGAAGCGGCCTTCGGCGCCGAGAAGCAAGTGAATGTCCGCCGCCATGAGACCTGCGACGGGTGCCGCGGAAACGGTGCGGCGCCCGGCAAAGCTCCAGTCACTTGCCGGTCGTGCAGTGGCCGAGGCCAGGTCCGGTATCAGCAAGGCTTTTTTAGCATCGCTCGAACCTGCCCAACCTGCCAGGGCGCGGGCAGTGTGATCACCGATCCCTGCCCGAAGTGCAAAGGCGAAGGCCGCGTGCTGCACGCGCGCGCGGTCGAAGCCAATGTCCCGGCGGGAGTGGAGGACGGCACCCGAATTCGTTTCAACGGTCTGGGTGAGGCGGGCGCGTTCGGCGGGCCGGCCGGTGACTTGTATGTTGTCCTGCATGTCAAGGAGCACGCCTTCTTTGAGCGCGAGGGCAACGACCTGCACTGCGTGGTTCCGATTTCGTTTCCGCAAGCAGCCCTGGGCATCGAGATTATGGTTCCGACGCTTGAAGGAGAACACAAGCTGAAGGTCCCCGAAGGCACGCAGTCGGGAACCTCGTTTCGCATACGGAACAAAGGCGTGCCGGTACTCAACGGGCACGGCAAAGGCGATCTTTTCGTCGAGGTGCGAATACAAACACCCGGGAAACTGAGTAAGCGCCAGCGCGAACTTTTGGCCGAACTGGGAGAACTGTCTCCGGTGGAAAACAAGCCGCAGCATCGGTCGCTGCTGGGACGTGTGAAGGATATGTTTGTGTAGAGCAGTTGCCAGTAACCAGTTGCCAGTGATTCACTGAGGACGATCACGGCACGGCATGGGGCCGAGTACTGGCAACTGGAAGCTGACAACTGACAACTGCCTTATGACACGCCGCCGCTGGATCGCTGACGAGGTTGCCGGAGACACCGCGGCGTTGGTGGGCGAACATGCCGCGCATCTTGCCCGCGTGCTGCGCGCAGAGGTCGGGCAGGAGTTTGACATTGCAACTGGAGAAGAAGTTCGCCGCGGAACCATCACTACGATCTCCTACGATCGCATCGAGTTCGCGCTCGACACGAAGCCATACCATCGGCGAACTTTCAAGCTGTCGGCCGCTCCGAAGATCACGCTGGCCCTCGCCATCTTCAAGTTCGATCGCATGGAGTGGGCGATCGAGAAGTGTACAGAGATCGGGGTCGCTCGCATCATTCCTGTAATCGCCCGCCGGACGGATGCTCATCTGGCCGCTGCTGCGGTGAAACGGCAGGAGCGCTGGCGGCGCATCGTGCGTCAGGCGGCCGAACAGTCGCGACAGTCGGCGCCGCCTGAGGTTGCGGCACCGGTCAAATTGAAAGATCTTGCTGGTGCCCTGCCCGCAGGCGCACTGACCCGCGTCGTTCTTGCCGAGTCCGAAGAAGATGCGCGACTCGGGGATGTCTTGCAATCGTGGTCAAGTGAGATGGTGCTCGCTATCGGGCCCGAAGGCGGATGGGCCGATGGAGAACTCGCGTGGTTTCACGAGGAGGGATGGATTGCGGCCTCGCTTGGCAGCACAATTCTGAGAGCGGAAACGGCGGCAGTCGTCGCTACCGCTCTTGCGCTTGATGCGCTGCGCTGATTCCCGATTAGCCGCAAGCCCCGCCCCTAAAGAGTGTGCGTGAGAACTCGGTCGTCCCTCCGGGACTTGAATCGTCATTCCACTTTACCCCGCGCTGAAGCGCGGGGCTAAGCTAGGCCGCCCCTCCGGGGCTGTGTTCTTCCGAGCTTTGTTCCGCTCGGTTGCGCAAAAACGAGTTCTCACGCATACACTGAAGCGCTGCGCCACCCAAAATGTAGAGGCGCGGCTTGCCGTGTCTTCCCCTGACGGGGCAAGCCCCGTCTCTACAGGATGAACTTTCGGCATCGCTGAAGCGATGCCTTGATACGAAGCACAAACACGAAACCTGTGTTTCCCAACGCTCGCCACAGCGTCCCACAAGCAGCTCTGATATTCTCCGGCTAGTGACCTCGACTGCCTCACCTGCGAGGAAGATCGTTCCCGATGAACGCCAGCAGCAAGCCATCGGACACGTTGATGGCCCGATGCTGGTGATCGCCGGCGCCGGCACCGGGAAGACCACTGTCCTCACGCAGCGCTTGGCCAACCTTATCCGCGAAGGCCACGCCCGCCCTGACGAAATTGTTGCGCTCACCTATACCGACAATTCCGCCGCGGAGGTGATGGCCCGCGTCCGAGGGGAACTGAAGGGAACCGTTATCGACGGCCTGCAGGCCTGCACCTTCCATGCCTGGTGCTACGGACTGCTCCAGCGTCGCGGCGCTGGTTTTGGCGTGCTCGACGACAAGGATCTCTGGGTGTACTTGCGCCGCCGTATTCGCGACCTGCGCCTCAAACACTTTGTGCGCGCTGCCAACGTCGGCCAGTTCCTCGATAGCCTGCTCGATTTCATGCGTCGTTGCCAGGACGAACTGGTGGGCCCGGCAGAATACGCCCTCTACGTAGAGCGCCTCGAACGCGGTGAGGCCGCCCTTCCCCGTGTTGCCCGCTCGAAGAAGCAAACGGAATTGGAAGAGGTCGAGATCCTGGAGCGCTGCCAGGAAATCGCTCGCGTTTTTGCCACCGTGGAAGGCATGCTCCGGGTAGAAAACCTGGGCACCTTCGGCCACATGATCACCAAGGCCTACCAGTTGCTGAAGAACGATCCCGCGCTGCTCGAAGAGGAACGGGGCCGCACCCGCTTTCTGTTGGTGGATGAATTCCAGGACGCGAACTTTGCCCAGGTCGAGATCCTGTCGCTGCTCGCCGGGCCGGCGGCGAACGTTTTTGCCGTGGGCGATGCGGATCAGGCGATCTACCAGTTCCGCGGCGCTTCGAGCGAGGCCTTCACTTTGTTTATGAGGAACTTTCCCGCGGCCCGAGTCGTTGCCCTGGAAAAGAACCGTCGCTCGCTCTCGCCGATCCTTGGTTGCGCTTTTGGCATTGTGAATGAGAACCCGGCAGTGTTCGGACAGACGTTCTCGCAAAAAAGAATTTCAATTTCCTACCAGCGTGCTCCCCTTGAATCACTGCGAGACGAGGAGGCGAAGCGACAAGGGCGGACCACGGCGCCGCTGGTCGAAATTGTTACCTGGAGGGATAAAGAAGTCGAGGCCGCCGACCTCGCGCGCCGAATCCAGAAGAAGCGGAAAGATAATGATAAAGATAAGGACAAAGACCAGCGCTGCCGCTGGAGCGATTTTGCCGTGCTCTATCGCCAGCACAACCATCGCGACGAACTGGTTAAGGAACTTGCCGAGCGGGGCATTCCATTTTCCATCGAAGGTCTGGACGTTCTCGATACACCCGAGGTCCGCGACGCGGTGGCCTGCCTGACCGCCGCAGTGTCTCCCAACGATCATGCCAGCTTGTTTCGCGTGGCGGCGCTGCCCCAGTTCGGAATCAACCCAATGGAATTGCGGGCAGCGATGAGGGCAGTGCGGCGACAGGAACTCGATCTCCGCACGGTGTTGGGAAGGCTCGCGGGCGGTCCAGCGGTGCTGGAAAGCGTGGAGAAAGTCCACCGCGAAGTGAAGAAGGACGGAGTGCGCGCGGGCTTTACTGCGAACGATGCGGTGAGCGTTGTGATTCGGCACTTCCATCTACAGCGGTCGGCTTTACTGGCCGCGTTTGTGAAGTTTGTGGAGTCATGGCACACGAAACCGATTGCCAAAACTGGGAGCCCTTCAGAATTCCTCGAGTACCTGGATTATTTTGTGCAGGCTGGAGGCACGATTCCGCTTCCCCGCACCGAGGAAGACGCGGTACAGCTTTTGACCGCGCACGCCGCCAAGGGACTTGAGTTCCAGCACGTGGCCATCATTCGCGGCTCATCCGTTTCGTTCCCAACTGCATACCATGAGCCGCTCATTGCTTTTCCTACGGAACTGCGCCGGGCGGACGCGTCAGCGCCGGGCGCTGTGAATGACGACAAGACCCGGCACGAAGAAGAAGAGCGCCGCCTTTTTTATGTGGCGATGACGCGCGCCAAAGACACACTGGCCATCTATGCGCACCAGGGCAGGGGCAAGAAGGATCCGAAGCCAACCCAGTTTTTGCGCGAGTTCATGGTTCACCCGGCTTACAAAAAGTTCTGGTCTACCCATCCGGCGGCGGCGGTGCAGGATAGGTTGTTTGCCGAGGAAGAACAGAGAATCGCGGTGCCGCAATCGACCGTGGCCGCGTGGCTGCTCATGCCGCCGTCGGCGAGTTTCGTCACCGGCCTGAGCGCGTCGGCCATCGAAATCTACGAAGAGTGCCCGCTCCGCTTCAAGCTCGAAAGGGAGTGGAACCTGCCGCGCGACGTCCCCGCATCGCTGCACTACGGGGCGGCCCTGCACGGTGTACTGCGTACTTTCTACGACGCGCAGCGCTATCAACGCGCTATCAGCGACGACGATTTGCTGGAGCAGTTCCGGTCGGCCCTGGCTTCCGCGGGCATCGCCGACCGCTATCAGTATGAGCTGTATCTGCGGCAGGGAATGGAGCAGTTGCGGCAATTTTTCGAGTGGGCCCGCAGCGCCGAGCCGCCCGAAGTCATCGAGACCGAACGCAGATTTGAACTGCAAGTGGGCTCGGCGAAGTTGGCCGGACGCGTGGATCGCATCGATCGCACGGGCCCGGACTCCGTTGCCATCGTGGACTACAAGACGGGCAAGCCGAAGTCGCAAGAGGATGCCGATAAGAGCCTGCAACTTTCCCTGTATGCGCTCGCGGCCAGGGAGACTTGGGGGAAGCGGGCCGACTGCCTGATCTTCCACAACCTCGAAAACAACACGCCCGTGTACACCACGCGGACGGATGCCGAGTTGGACGCGGCGAAGTTGCGCGTGCTAGCAGCGTCAGACGGAATCGCGCAGGGAGAGTTTGCTCCGAAGGTCGGGTATCACTGTGCGTTTTGTCCCTATCGCAATCTTTGTCCGGCCACCGAAAAGATCGTTGCCGGGAAGATCGTCACAGGAAAGATCGGTGCTCCGCAGAAAAAATCGGCGTCTGGCGTCAATTAGGTCTCATAAATAATCCTCCGATGTCCTAGCCTCAGGGGCTAAAGCCCGCATTTTTATTGGTCCTTAGCGGCACGGCTGAAAGCCGTGCCCTACCCAACCCATTTATGAGACCGGCTTTAGAACCGCGACAGCGTGACAAGTCATACGGTGGAGCGACGGGCGTCTCGCCCGTCCCGCCGGGCGGGGACGCCCGGCTCTCCACTAGCATGAAAACGCCGCAAAAAACTTTGGGGACGCTTATCGCGTCCCCTTTGTCGTTGCCTGTTGCAGGTGCTTAGTGCTTTTTGCTGCTCTTCTTCTTTGCTTTCTTTTTGGTTGCCATGGATCTATTCTCCCTTTCCATTCTTCATGGAATTTCGCAACGGTGTTTTGTTGCAACTGATTGATGTATAGAGTCAACGCAGAACGAAGTCAA
>JBEKFN010000253.1:0-7218 GCA_050013295.1 Terriglobales bacterium | reverse complement strand
GTAGTTCTCGAGGTCGACAGAAGCGAGCTTCTTGGCCTCTACCAGCATGTACCAATACAGAGGGTTGGTTGGCCCGAGCTGGGCGAGCGGTGTTGCGCTCCACTTGGGAACACACGCTTGCAGGATGTTCATCAACTCGACTACATTCCACGCCTGCGAGGGCGCCATGCTCTCGTAGATGTCATAGGCAACACCGGAAGCATTCGTGTAGGTGGTGTGGGCTGGAGTGTCCCACTCGCCATAGTAATTCTGAAGATCAGACATCTTATTCCATCTTGCGGACAGGCCGTCCCCGGCCGCGACCGCGTTCATCTTGTTCACTATGGCCTGGGCGATCTCTCCTTTGTAGAACACATCGCGTCCTTGCCGGCCGAAAAGGGTTAACGTTTTCGCCAAATCAGGATTCTTGAAGATGGTTCCGACCGCCGGCGGTTGTCCGTTGACATACCAGGTGCTCACCGAATCCGGATCCGGGCTGGTGCACACCTCACTTCCATTAACTGCTTTGCAACCGACGGCGTTGGGAAGGTGCCAACTGTTGCCGATGATTTCGGTAATAGGGAAACCATTCTTGGCGTACTGGATCGCTGGGGTTAGGTCCTCCAGGAGGCTCAGCTTGCCAAACCGCTGGTTCATCTCGTCCCAGGCCCAGGCGGCACCGGGAACAGGCGCACTGAGAAAACCGGTGGAAGGCATGCCGGAACCGTATCCCCAGTTTGCCTTATTGTAGGAATAACCCACGCTATTGCGTAACCCGGAGCGAAGTCGCCTGCATTGAGTTGATACAGCTTGTTCTCGCTGGCGATGTAGACGATGGCGTACAGGTCGCCACCGATCCCAACGTTCATGGGCTCCATCAGGTTGAGGGTGGCCGCTGTCGCGATAGCGGCATCAATGGCGTTGCCGCCGGCCATGAGAATACGCGATCCGGCCTGCGCAGCAAGTGATTGACTGGCAGAAACCATTCCGTGTTGTGACATGGTTTCCGAGCGGCCCTGGCCCAGCCAGTTTCCACTGGGCCGATCGCCACGCACTGCACTACACCATGTCGGTGCAGGGGTGGTAGTACAGGGTATAACAGGGGATTGAGCGAACGCGACGATCGCACTCGCCATGAGCACCAACAGCAACAGTCCTACAAACCGCTTATCTGAGTTCATCACGTCTCCTCCAAGATTGAATCTCGTTCGATGATTATTGTTGAGGCACCTCTGATTCGTAAGGCGGGAGTCGCCTTGTGAACAGCTTCGCCGGAGGGGTGCGAAGATACGGGGCCGAGTGTCCCGCCTTGCGCTGTCACGCCGCGCTCGCGGAACTCGGCCATCTCTAAGCGGGGCCCGTAATACTGCCTAAAGACCCGAAGCTTTTTCTCGTCTCGCGGAATCTAACACTTCGTCGGCTTCAGTGTATGTGATAGCTCTCACTACTGGCTGTGACATTCCACTCGTCGCGAAGGCGCGGTCGCTGTTGTTGCTCGAATCTTTCATGCGATCATGCTCCCCCTTTTGACTGCTACGGCGGGGATTGATCTTTCCCGCCGTTTCGGGTAATCAACCCTTCTTCAGGCAGCCTCGACGATCTCGGCATCGATCACCTTCGGTGCTGCCCCCTTCAGTTCCGCCATGTGCTCCGCAAGCTGGCAGAGCGCCCTATTCAGCTTCACGTCCTGATCGATGCCGTTTATCCGGCGCGTCGAGACACGGCGCTCGCGCTCGCCAGCCGCGTTGCGCTGATCGCTGAGAGTCCGCCGGCGATGACGTTCTCCTGCACGCGATTGAACGTGTGCCACAGGTCTTTGCCTTCGTCCGCGTACCGACGTGGCGCGAGTAATTGGGCGGGAGTGATCGGCGTCGTGATCTTTCCTTCGGAATCAGCAAACCGCAACGTGTGCGCAGCCTGAGCAAAAGCGTTCTGCTGGCCAGTGATTGGTGGTATCTGACGGTCTATGTGATCGATCAGTTGTTCGCGCTTAATCGCCGGGGTAGGAAACGATCAAGCAATCCCGTCGTTAGAGATGTCGTAAGAATCCCGATTAAGCTCAAAACCCTCAATGAGCGCTATCGCCTGCTTACATCAGTTGAGCCTTCAGGCGAAGACGGGTATCTTGGCTATGAGGGTTCCTATGGGCTTTGTTATGGAATTCGACGCCAAGAACAACATCTTGCGCGGGACTTCAGAAGGCCGATTGACAGACGCAATCCTGTTGGATTGCTACGCGGCAGCGGCTAGATATACGGCATCGCATCCACCGTGTCGTGGCATCTGGGACATGTCGAAGGTGACCGAGTTTACGGTTTCCAGCGCCGTTATACGACAGGTGGCATTGAGGTCGCCCATAATCGCGACTGGTTATACGCGCGTCATTGTTGCTTCGCAAGACTTCCCATTTGGAATGATGCGCATGTTGCAGATCCTCAGCGAAAAAATCTCGTCCTGAGTTGCACGTGGTTCGTACGATGGACGCGGCATACCGGTTGCTCGTCGTAGAATCGCCAGAGTTTAGTCCCCTAAGCTGAGCTGGTGGGAGTATTGCTGAGATGCCGACTGCTCAGCATGAACGGTTGGCGTTATATCGCGTGGCTGTTGAAAAACTCGCTTTTCGTCCCCAACAGCCAAAATTAGCGGGATAGAAAATGTCTAGGCGACCCGAGAAAATCGATTGTAGGGCTTCCTGACGCAATTTTATTTTTGCGAATTTCGTGGAAAAGAGTTTTTCAACAGCCACAGCCGTTTACGCTCAATACCCCGTTCATCCGGTCAGTGAGTGTAATCGGGAGTAGAGTCGAGAACAGGCGCAGTGACTGTAGTCTCCCGGTGGATATTCGACGTGGCTTTCGCCGCGCCACCTCAGTCCGGTTTGGCTTGGTTCTGTTTCCTGTTCCCGCTCATCGAACCGGACAGGCAGATTTCCCGCATCCGGCTCTCGGAAAAGACTCACGCTTTTGCCACGGAAGGTTCGCGGTCCGGTGTGGTAACTGGACCAAGCCATACACAGAATGAAGAGACACTTCCGGAAAGCGTTTGTATGCCGGCCGCGGCTCTTTGTGTTTGTCGCATAACCACCGACGCAGCCTCCGGCGGGCATGTAGATCGACCGCACTGTAGGCTTTGCTGACTGGCCCCAGACAGAAGTAGTTGGCCCAGCCGATCAACATCCGATTGAGTCGTTCCACGATTGTCTTCGAATCCTGCCAGACTGTCTCTCGTCCGGTCTCGTCGCTGATCGCGCGACAAATGCGCTGCACTCGTTTCTTCGAAGGTGTCGTGCCTAGAAAGACTCGGCCCCTCCTCATCGAGTAACACCGCCCGAACGTGTATCCCAGAAAGTCGAACTTCTCTTCCGGCAGATAACAGACCCGCGTCTTATTCTCGTTCACCGTCAGTTTCAGCTTCGACATCATCGCCCGCATCTCGGCCAGAGCTTGCTCCGCTCCAACTCGACAGCAGATGACGAGGTCATCGGCATAGTTCACGATGTACGCTTTCCAACGCTCTTCGTGCCCGAGTTTCTTCCACCCCAGCACGAACCGTCGCATGTACAGATTGCTGAACAGAGGACTGATCGGAGACCCTTGTGGAGTACCTCGACCTTCGTCCCGATTGCGCGTACTCCGACGTTTGTTCCCGCGCTCGTCGGTTTCCTCGACCGGAGCTTCCAGCCACATCTTGATCAGATGCAGCATCGCTCCGTCGACGACCCTTCGAGCCACCGACCTCATAAGTTCGGCATGGGGAACACTATCAAAGTAGCTGCTGAGATCCGCATCAACGATCTGACCATGATCCGTGTTGATCAGCTTGTGGACGTGCTGTACTGCGTCCAGTGCGCTGCGGTTCGCCCGATAGGCATACTGCTCCGGCTGCAGGTCGGCCTCGAAGATAGGTTCGAGTACCAGCATGGCCGAGGTTTGCACAACCCGATCCCGGATTGCCGGTATGCCCAACGGTCTCTGCTTCCCATCCGGCTTCGGTATGTACACCCGCCGCACAGGCTGCGGTTGATAGGTTCGTCTTTTCAGCTCTTGCGTCAGTTCGTCCAACCACCGTTCCCTGCCGTACGCTTCGATGTTCTCGAATGTCTGGTTGTCCACTCCCGCTGCTCCGCCGTTGGCTTGGCAGCATTCGTAAGCATAGGCCAGAACGTCTTTCCGATACACCTTGTCATACAGCGCATGGAAACGACAGTTGGGCGATTCCTTCGCTTTTGCGTGCAACGCCGTCTGCAGCTTCTGAACACTAAATGGAGTTGTTAGGCTCATCGCCAATCCCTCGGTCCTTTGTCGCTTGTTGCGTTCGTCTTTAACTGAGGCCCCTTCCCTCCACCGGAGTTACCCGGCTTCCTCAGTACTACGGACCTCTCCGTCACCCCATACGGCCCGGCCTGTCTCTCGCGAGTTGCCAGTTGATCTCGACCGCGATCACCGCTGGGGCTTCCCGTGTTGCCTCTGGTCTCCTCTGCGTACATGCCGTCGCCATTACCCCGGCAGGTTCAATGGAGCTTATTCGCTCGTCTGTCTCCATTGCCAGCGGCCTTCCCCGTGTAACAGTAAGGTCGGCTCCTGCAATTGTCTTTTCGAGGCCTGCTCAGCGTTCACTCGCGTTACGGCCTGCACGCTCGCGGAGTCGCCAAGCGACCCTTTACACCGAAAGCTCCGACAGCTCCGTTGCCTCGGCTGCCGCTTCGATTGCTACCGGGTGGAGCGAACCAGTTCCCGGGCGGGAGTTGCACCCGCTGGAGTCCAGCGCCTTTCACGGCGCACTGTTTCGCCAACAATCCACGAAGGAATCTGGCAAAACCCGCGCGCCGTCGGTCAGCCCATCCTGATGTGATGTTCGCCCACGGATTGGAGGACGGACAGGAGATGGGTGACACCGAGGAGGTTGCGGATGGATTTGCCCATATTGGCGACTTCAAGCGCGCAGCCTGCCGATTTGGCGTGGACGTAGAGTCGAACCAGCGTGCCGAGGCCGCTGCTATCCATGTGCGTGAGATGCTCGAAGTCGAGAACGATTCGCTTGGGGCCGGGTAGCAGCTGGCCGACCTCGATGTTGAGTTGCTGGTTGACTCCGGAGACCAAGCGGCCAGAGCAGTGGACCACGATGAAGTCTTCGTAGCGTTCAATGGCGAAGGTGAGGTTGTACGCGCGCTGATCGGACATTTCGGTTGGAATCTGCCTTTGACGGTTTGGGATTTCCGTCGCGCGATTGTCACATATTGCGGCGCGGAGAGGAAGAGGCGTTTACGCTCAAATACCCCTGCGGGGGATTTTGAGTGAAATCGGGATATTACGCCAAGTCGAACACCCCCCGCTTTCACAAGGGCGGGCTCTCAAGAGCGTGGGCGTTCGGCCTCACATACTTGAGACTTGGGCGGCTCCTAAGCGGCTTATTTCGCTGTCCCCGGTGATTTGTGAACGAATGCGGAAGTAATCCGGGAGCCCTTCAGGGCTTCCGCCGGAGCAATGCGTCGTACTCGTGCTCAATTTCCTTGCGGTGGGGCTGCCTGCCGCGACGCGCGGAAGATTGCCAGTTCAAAACACATTACCTCGTTCGTGGGACGCAGACCGGTTTCGCGCTGGACGTCCTCCCGCGACATATGACGGAAGCCCATTCGCTCGAACATCCGTTTTGCGGTGGCGTTCTGGCGGTGGTGCTCCAGGTATAGGCGCGGCTCATCCGGACATTGCGCCGCAGCCGCGCTAATGGTGGCGCGCAACAGCAGTTCGCCTATGCCCCTGCGCTGCTTTTCGGGAACCACGCCGATGAAGGCGAGGTAGGGGGCCACGCGCTGCCAGACGAAGCGACCGCGCGCATCCCAACGTCTCAGCACCACCGATGCGTAACCGACAATCACGCCGTCCTCTTCGGCCACGAGGTTGAGGCACCCGGGGACGCCGATATTCAACTCGTACAGGTAGGTCGGATCGTCGGCCAGCACCCTGCGGCAGACCGTTCCCACGGCTTCCCTATCCTTCGCCTCGGCCTGATGAATCGTCGGGTTCATGGCTCGCCGCCAATCTTACAAGCGAACCGGGCGTTACCGGCCTGAGAGGCTGTAATCCACTGATGTGGCTGGGAAGACCGTAGTTGACTGCATACGACCTTAGTTCTTTTTAGTTCTTTGGCACGTTCGTTCGGGTCGACCATCCTGAGCTCGCCACGCGATCCCAGAACATTCTCTTGGAGGGCACGTACTTCGCCGTCTTTCCGCTCGACGCTGCAGGGGCAAAAACCTGAAAACGCCAGTTCAGCACATCGGCAGCGTAGATTTTCCCATCTTTCCCCACAGCCATGAAGTGTCCCCAAGCGAACTGCCCTGGCGCGTGTCCTGGCTCACCAAGTGCGCCCAGAATCCTCCCGTTTTGATCGAGCTCAATAATCCGGTCGTAGCCCCCATCGATCATCCAGACGTGTTGATCCGCGCTGATAAAGAGACCATACGGGTATCCAATACCCGTCCATTGTTTCAGGAAATTCCCTTCCGCATCGAAGATCTGGATCCGCTGGTTCTCGCGATCCCCCACATAAACGTTGCCCTGTTTGTCTACCGCAATGCTGTGTGGCAGATTGAATTCACCCGGACCCGTTCCGTATTTCCCCCAGGCCTTCAGGAAGTTCCCGTCGCGATCAAACTTCACCACCCGCGAGTTGCCGTATCCGTCGGAAACATAGACTTCCCCGTTCTTCCCGAAAGCCACGTCCGTTGGCTGATTGAACAGCCAGTCTGATTCTGCAGCAACGCCTTTGCGTCCCAGCACAAGAAGAACACGACCTGCTCGACTTAGCTTCAGCACCAGGTGACTTCCATCGTCCGTTGTCCAGAGGTTGTCGTCATCATCAATTCGCAATCCGTGCGGGTGCGTGAACAGCCCTTCCCCAATGCTGCGGAGGAAGATTCCACGTTCGTCGTATTCGGCCAGCATGGGTTGGGCTCGCTGAAACAGAAAAATGTGTCCCTGTGAATTCAACGCCACTCCTGAAGCTTCTCCCACGTTTATTCCATCTTGCGCATGAAAAAAATCAGGAATCACGTGGTAGCCCAGCTCGGGGACTGGATAAAATGCAGGCGGCTTTACATCTTGTGCTGCAGTTCCTCCGATCACGAATAGAAGACCAGCCACAGCTACTACCAATCGGAGCGGGTTGTTCATGGAGCCCTCCGGGCCGTCAGATTCGGCACTGGTGAGCGGATTGTACAACGGGATGGCCGAGTCACGG
>JBEKFN010000252.1:0-6491 GCA_050013295.1 Terriglobales bacterium | reverse complement strand
CAACTGGGGCAACTGGGGCAACTGGGGCAACTGGCACAACGGATGGGGGAACGGTTAAGCCCCACGGCTTCGTCGGCTCCGCGCGACTCATGACCGCAGTGGCGGCAACGGCACAGCGAGCAAAATGCCGGACGAGTGAGCATTGTCAGTCTTGGGGAAGCGCTTGCGAGAACGGCGGCTGACTCCGGAGGCGAGCGACATTGTTGATGTCATTGAGAGCCGTGGCGGAGTCTGTTTTTGTTCCGGTCGTCCCGCAGATACAGGTCACCCTCGGCTGCAACTTCGGTTGCTCGTATTGTTTTCAGGACCATCGCTCCCGCGAGATGATCGATCCGCGGACGGCTGCGCTGATCCTGGCGAAGTGCGCCCGCTACAATGGCGCGGGGATACGGTCTGGCCGGGGGAAGGTCGAGGTTTACTGGCACGGGGGTGAACCGCTCCTGGCTGGGCTGGACTTCTTCCGCGAGATGCTCCGCGTACAGGCCGGGTTTCCGGCTGTCTCCTTCATCAACCACTTGCAGACGAACGGGTCGCTGCTGTCCGATGGCATCGCGGAATTCCTGGTGGAGCAAGGGTTTCAGGTGGGCTTCAGCCTCGACGGTCCGCCGGAAATCAACGATCGCCAGCGGCGAACGACGGGGAAGGGTGAATCCGCGTTTGCCGCCACCTGGCGTGGCATCCAGAACTTCAAGCGCCATGTGCCCGATGGGCGAGTGCCCTTCATCGCCGTCATTACGCGAGCGTCCGCTGCACGGGCCAAGGAGTTCTACGCCTTCTTCAAGGAGGTGGGGGCCGAGGTGCAGCTTGACATCTACGACCTGCGTTGCGCCGACTTGTGCTCAAGCCGCGACAATGCACTCTTCCGTCAGGCACCTGCCGAGGACGAGGTACGGGACTTTCTCATCGAGCTGTTCGATCTATGGTTCCACGACCCCGAGCGAAGGGTCGACTTCAAGGAGCTGAAAGACGAACTCGACCGCGTGCTCCAACCGGAGCGCCGCTTTAACAACCCGCTGCACAAGAAGCGCTGCCGCGCCGGACGGACCATATTCGACCCGCGTGGGATCGTCTTTGCCTGCGACCAGTACGTCACCGACTCGGCCACCGCGATCGGCGACATCCGGCGGGACGGAATATCCACCATCATGCGCAGAAAGGCGGCCGCATGGGACAGGGTGAAGCGGGTGGTTCGACGTTCACCGGAGGCGATGGCGTGCTCAACCTGTGAATGGGGCGAATCGTGCATGGGCGGCTGCATCACGTGCCTAAAGTACAATTCCATGCTGCTGGACGCGCGCGCGAAAGGGCTGCCCGACGACAAGTGGCAGGCGGGTTCGGTCGCCGCGCCGCTCCGTCAAATCGCCGGCGAGACATATTACTGCGATGCCCTGCGCGCCCTGCGCGCCCACATCCAAAAAGAGGTCCAGTGCGAGCTGGCAAAAGATCATGGCCGATAACGCCTTCACGGTCACGATCGAGCCAGTAGCGGCTTGCAATCTCGATTGCCGTTACTGCTACTCGACTCTCCAGCCGGCCGCCATTCTAACGGCGGAGGTTGCCTTGCGCGCCCTGCGCTCGATCGCCGCCTATGCTGCCGATCACGGTTTCGACGAGTTGCATTGTATCTGGCACGGCGGGGAACCGCTGCTTGCAGGAATCCAGTTCTTTGAGCGGATATTCTCGGATGTGTCCCGCCTTAAACTTCCGCAGAGGCATTTTGTGCAAACCAACGGCCTCCTGCTCGATCGCGACTTCTGCCGACTATTCCGCGATTCGAACATCAGCGTCGGGGTCAGCATCGATGGGCCACGGGATATTCACGACACGTTCCGAGTTTCGAGCGGCGGCGAACCAACCCACTCCAAAGTCATGGATGCCATCGAACTGCTTCGGAAGTACGACGTATCGTTTGGTTGCGTGGCGGTGGTTTCGAGCGCGATGCTGGGACGCGAGCGGGAAGTCTATGATTTCTTTCGCTCACTCGGATCGGGCTTCCGGATCAATCCTGTAATTCCCGGCAGGGCTGGCTCGGATCCCTCTTGCCAGGTTCAGCCCGCTGCCTACGGGGCTGCTCTGATTCGTTTTTTCGACGCATGGGTCGCGTCCTACCCGGAGCAGGTCGACATTTCCCCGCTCGATAGCTATCTTGCAGCCGTCGCAGGCGGCCAGCCTTCGGAGTGCCAGCACAAGCTCACCTGCGCAGATCGCACAGTCGGCATCAAGTCGGACGGAACTGCGACAATCTGTGCGCGGTTCCAAGACTTTTCACTGGTGCGCCTGGGACCATCGTTTGTGCCCGATCTATTCGCTACAGCGGATGCGACCGCGCTGCAAGCACGAGCTAGTTTGATCGAGGAGTGCCACAGCTGCATCAATTGGGCAATCTGTCACGGCGGTTGCCCGCAGAACGCGGCTGCGTTCGGCCGAACGGCGTCCGGCAAAGACCCCTTTTGCCCGGCTTATAAGGCCATCTTCGCGCACATTCGCGCCGCGCTTGGCGCGGGGGCAACAGCGTGACTCGCAACCTAACACGAATATGGATCGTACATCGCGTCAGGCGTTATTGGTCCATGATTGCAATTGTCCTGGTGGTGCAAGCGGCGAGCGCGGGGCTCGGTTCTCTCCAGCCGTGGTTTTTCCAGCGCATTGTCTCGCTCGTCGTTTCGCGCCACGGCGCATTCCCGGTTGCGGAAGGACTCCGGCTCCTGGAGTGTCTCGCCCTGATCTATCTTGCCGCCGCGCTGCTGCAGGCAGTTGGCGGCTACGCTGCGTCCTGGTTCTCGTCCGGCCTGCTGCGCGAGCTCCAGGTGGATTTCTTCGACAGAATTAGCCGCCTGCCGCTGCAGAAGCTGCAGGAGGAATCCGCCGGCGAGCTGTTCACGCGGTTTAGCGCCGACACGTCGCAGGCGCAGCGGTTTCTCGCGAGCTTCCTGCCGTCAGTTATCCGGGACGTGCTCACGGCCATCGTGGTCACGGTCATTCTGTTCGCCGCTTGTCCGCTCGTCCTAACCGGCGCCACGTTTCTGATCGTCGCGGTCACGGGTGCGCTCACCGCCCGGCTGCACTTCACGATGGAGCGCTTCGCGCGAACGCAGCGGGCTCAGTACGGCGCCATCAACACCCTACTGGATGAGACGATCCAGGGCATCGATACCCTCAAGACCCATGCTTCGGAAGAGCGGCGCGGCCGCCGTTTCGAGGGGTTGGCGCGCGAGTTCCGGGACGTGTCGGTGGAAGCCGGTAAGCTCGGTGCCACGCTCTCCTCCTCGTTGGACGTCCTGTCGAAGCTGGGCGGGCTGCTGCTCATCGTCCTCGCCTACCACTTGCTGGCGGGCGGCCGCCTCGGTACCGACGCCTTCCTGCTGTTCTTCTTCTACGCCGGCATGCTGCAGATGGCCGTCTCGTCCCTTGTCTACGCCGGCGCAACTTTCCAGCCGCAGCTCGTGGGCTTGCAGAACATCGCAAGGTTTTTCAATGAGCCACTGGAGGACGAGGAGCCACAGGAGCACAGCGTGCCTGCGCCTGCGGAGTCCGTGGCCATCGAACTGGAGGGGCTCACGTTCGGCTATGCGGAAGGACGGCCCCTGTTCCGCGAAGCGGATCTGGTGGTACCGGCCAGGGGGATTACCCTCATCCACGGCCCCAGTGGCTCAGGAAAGTCGACACTGATCAACCTGCTGCTTCGGTTTTATGCACCCCGGCGTGGGAAGATTCTCCTCGGCAACATCCCCATCGACATGATCTCCCGCCCGGAGCTGCGCCGGACCATGGGCGTCGTCCTTCAGGACCATTTCATCTTTAGCGAATCGCTGCGTGACAATATCCAGATCGCCGATGCTAACGCCAGCGACGACCGCATCGAGGACGCGCTGCGGCGAGCCCACCTCGAAAGTTTGCTGGAGCGGCTACCGGGCGGCATAGACTGCCGTCTCGGCCCGCGTGGCAAAGGACTCAGCGCAGGCGAACGCCAGCGAATTTCGATTGCCCGCGTCCTGCTGCGGGACGCCGCGATCATGGTCCTCGACGAGCCGTGGTCGAACCTCGACGACGAGGCGCGGGGCATACTCGCACTCGTGCTCAACGAATGCCGGGCGAACAAAACTATTCTGATCATGTCCCACGAGGATATCCCCTCTCTCGACGTAGATCGAGTGTTTGTCCTCGTGCCGGAGGACGGCCGCTTTGTGGAGGAAAGCCGAGGCAGATTAGGGCCCTCCGGCAGCGTGCTCCACCCTCCTGAGGCTTTGCGCCCAACGCGCTTCGCGGAACTCTAGGCTGGGTCGGCATCCGTTGGGCACCGCGCTTCCCCCTGCGCAAAATGATGCTCGAGATCATTTTTGCACTTCAGGTAGCGGTCGCGACTATCCTGATCTCGGTTAGGACTTGGGATTTCCTTCGTCTCTTGGCTGGCGCTTCCTTCAAACGGCTGTATCGAAAGCGAACTCCTCAGGTCCAAGCTAACCGAAACTGTCGCGCTGGTTCGCTTCCGATACAGCTCTAACGTTTCTCGGTACTAATCCCGCAACACGCAGCCAACTTCTGTATTGCCGGTCGCTCGGGAGGAATCTCAGCGATTGATAGCGGCAGATTTGCCAGAAGCTGACTTCTGGCCCGGAATGACCGTCGCGGTAGGGACGACCATCGCTGATCGCCCCCCGCACAGATCCGTACAACCAACGAAAACCCGGCGGAGAGCGTCAGAGAAGTCCCGCGATCCAGGGTATGTGCTCGCTAGAGCGCTCCGCGCGGTTTCTTCAATGACGCGAATCGCTTTTCCCGATCATCAATTCGCCGTCTGATGCGCTATTCTAGCGGGGAAACCAGCGCGGCAATCATGATTATAGACACGGATGCGTCCAATCGCGGCGGGGCAGAAACCCTCCGCCAGTACGAACTCAATGGCGCTTACGACGAGATGTTCGGCGCCGTGGAGCATCCGCGAAAACAATATCGTCAACTTTACAACTTGCTTTTGAGCCTGGGTCCGGGCGAGCTGCGCCGCAGCAAAAACGAGGCTGACCAATCGTTCTTCAACCAGGGGATCACCTTTACCGTCTACGGAAGTGACAAGGGCACGGAGCGGATTTTTCCTCACGATTTGCTGCCCAGGATTATCACAGCGACGGAATGGGAAAGAATCGAGCGCGGACTAACGCAGCGGATCACGGCGCTGAATCTCTTCCTCAAAGATGTCTATCATGAGGGAAAAATCATTGCAGACGGCGTCGTGCCCGGGAACATTGTTTACACTTGCAAACATTACCGCCGGGAAATGCGCGGTGTCAAAGTGCCGCGCGACGTCTACATCACGGTGGTGGGTACGGATTTGATACGAAACCCGGAGGGGAACTTTGTGGTTTTGGAGGACAATCTCCGCGTCCCCAGTGGGGTTTCTTACATGCTCACGAGCCGCAGAGTGATGAAGCAAATATTCCCCAGGCTGTTTCAAAAATGCCGGGTGCGGCCGATTGAGCAGTATAGCCAGGAGCTGCTCTCGACTCTGCGATTCCTGGCCCCCGAAGGCCGCTCCGAGCCAACCGTCGTTTTGCTGACTCCGGGCGCCTACAACTCGGCTTACTTCGAACATACTTACCTGGCACGGCGGATGGGCATTGAACTCGTCGAGGGGCGAGATCTGGTGGTCCACGATAATGTCGTTTATATGCGAACCACCTTCGGCCTGCAACGCGTCGATGTGATCTATCGCCGAATCGACGACGATTACCTCGACCCCCTGGTATTCGAAAGCGGGTCGGCGCTCGGTGCTGAGGGTCTCTTTAATGCCTATCGCGCCGGAAACATAGCCTTCGCAAATGCGCTGGGGACGGGAGTCGCCGACGACAAGGCTATCTATGCCTATGTGCCCAAAATCATTCGCTACTATCTCGATCAAGACCCGATTCTGGAAGGCGTGGAAACTCTGTTGATGTCCGATCCAGCGCAACGGGAACACGTCTGCCAGAGGTTGGATGAATACGTGGTAAAAGCGGTGGGCGAGTCGGGTGGTTACGGCATGTTGATCGGCCCGCACAGCACGGAACAAGAGCGCTCGGAATTTCGGGAAAGGATTAACGCCCAGCCGCGAAACTACATTGCGCAACCGACAATCAATCTTTCGAGCGCGCCCTGCTTTGTGGACGGAGCCATCGAGCCCCGTCACGTGGATCTCCGACCTTATGTGCTTTACGGCGAAAAAATTACCATTGTTCCCGGTGGCCTCACGCGAGTGGCGCTGCGCAAGGGCTCCCTGGTGGTCAATTCGTCTCAAGGCGGGGGCTCGAAAGACACGTGGGTCCTGCAGAATTGAGATTTTGAAGAATTGGGTGACAAAACGCCATGCTTTCCCGCGTCGCCGACAGTCTCTACTGGATGAGCCGCTATTTCGAGAGGGCGGACAATGCCTCGCGAGTGGTGAAGGCGACTTACGGCCTGATTCTGAATCCGGCAAAGTTTTCCACGGAAGAGCGTTGGTTTCGCGCCGTTTCCTCGCT